>CAZQUK010000145.1:5499-8850 GCA_964596435.1 uncultured Oligoflexia bacterium | reverse complement strand
CAATATTGTATTCCGCGTGGTTTGAAAAACCGGCACCCCCACACGCAACAATATCACCAACCTGCACACCTTCTACCCATTCACCAACGGCCTCAACCATACCAACAGAGCTGTAGCCAAGTGGACTTGGCTCATCCAATTTTTTTTGAACCATTTTATATGTGGATAAAAGACCTTCTTTTTTTACTTTATCAAAAACTTTTTTTACCAAATCTGGGCGGCTTTTTGCTTTTGAGAGTAATGATTTTCGTGCCGTATCTACCTTGGTTTTTTCAGTTCCGGCACTTATTGCAGAATAAAATGTTCTTACTCTAACAAAAGTGGGTTTAAGCTGTGGGATGGGGGTTTCTTGAAGTGAGAGCGCGCCTGTTTTGTAGTTTTGTATAATTTGCTTCATAACTTGCTTTTATCATGTTTTTTTTATGTTTTGGGTTATTTAAGGTGAATATGGTTTATCAAAATGCTAAAAATAGGGGATGGGTTCAGGGAAAAAACGTATTCTACGCGCCGCAGCATCGTGGTTTTAATAATTTATGGGCGGTGAAATAGAGGAATTTTTGACAAAAATAAATATTTTGATCAGGAACATAAGTGAAAAACTTGCAAATTTATCAACCCCTGTAATTCTGGGGGTACTTTTTTTAATCGTCATTTTGAGTAATTTCATGCTGGTTCGGGTTGGTCTTTTTTTGCATAGCTCGGATCAGTGGATATACCCCATGGCGGCAGACGAATGCCTAAGGGGCCACTGTGGGGTTTTCCCGTTTCTTCAAGGCTATTGCGGAATGGTTCTAAGTTGGTTCAGGGTATTTTGGGTCTTAATTTATGATTTTTTGTTTTCTCAAGGAGGCGACCTGACAAGTACGCACATCAAGGGGCATTTGATTTTTTCGTACGTTATTACCCAGTTCATTTTAGTTACTTCATCTTATTTCATGCTAAGAGCCTACAGCTCAAAAATTGCGTCTATTATTGTGAGTGTTATTGTTGCCGTAGGTTTTCAATCCTTAATAGATGTACGTGGAATGGATATCTATGTTGCACTTCCCATTATTGGTGCAATGTTTTTAATTTATAGGGCCAGACTTTCAAATCCTTTTTTTGAATTACAGGGTAAGTGGCTTTTTTTAGCGGCAATTGCGTCAGGTTTTTCGTATTATTCTTTTAGGCTCTTTGCTTTTTATATAGTGGCTTTTTTTGTGCCATGGCACTTATGTGTGCCCGAACTGAAACGTATAATTAGACCTCACGATTGGATTCAAAAACTGCTTCTTGTCTTAGTGTTTTTTTTCATTGCGCTTTTTTTGTATCTTGAAATTTTTGGTTTAGATATCGCCACAATTGGTGATAAAACTATCAGGCTCCATTCGGGGCCAAACTTAAAATTTGCCATAATGTTTTTTATTTTCCTTGAAATTTCAATTCACAAAAGTGAAATCACTGTTTCACACATAAAGCGTCTATGCTTGTGTGGTATCGGTTTTTTAATTGGTGTCGCGCCCGAAATTTATTACTGGATAAGTGTTTCAAAAATGCCGTATCCCTTACCAACAAATTCATTTGTGGATATTCTAAAATCTCTAACTTTTGCGCCATTTTCTTTTAAGGAAATAATGCTTGGATGGGACAATACTCAATGTCCAACACCAAGGTTTGATAATACGTGGTTAAGGTTTGCACCTTTATTTTTATTTTATACAGGCCAGTTGGCATTATTTTATGTGGCATTTTTTAGAAAAAACATAAAACCCTTGTTCGCTCCGGTAGTCACTGTTATTATCTTAAATGTAATTGCATTTAGTATATTTGGTATGTCAGGGCTTGCTCAAACACGGTATTTAATTGCAAGTATACCTGTAATAATTTTATCGTTTGCAGTTTTTTGGGATTTACTAGGTGCTTTAAAATCACAAAACACACGTTTACTGGCCCAAGGGTTGCTTCTAGTGGCGTTTTTAATAAATTGCATTTACCAGCTCCAGCACAGAATTAATACTGTTTATGATTATGAAAATAACCATTATGTGGAAAGAACCCTGGCCATTGCAGATTTTTTTAAATCGCAAAACGTTAAGGTTGTTTTAACGCGTGATACTTCACGGGGTGGTGATCCGTTTTGTAATGTTCATTCTTATATTATGACATCAGGCGGTAGGGTCCTTTATGCAAAACCTGAGCGTTACTGGTATCCAAGAAATATTCCCGAGATGGTTTATAAAAGTAATAGGGTGGGCGTGCTTCTTTCCCCTGGTGAACACCTGCTTCCTGGAAATATTGAGGAGTTTCAGGGAAAAAAATTTCTGGCCTCTCAAATTAAAGAAATTAGCGGCTTTAAGCTTTATATTGCAACTGCAATAGAAGCAAAAAAGTACTAGCCATATCTTTGAGCTTGTTTAAGGCTTCCTCTTTTGCAGCAGTTTCAATACCGGCTATTATTTCGACGACCGAATGTATGAACACGGGGCCGAGTACCATAATATATAATTTGAGTAATCCGTAAAATTATAGTATTATACAAATATCATGCAATAGAATTGCATGATAGGGTAATATTCATGATTAAGAGATATTTACATAATCAGCTTGCCCGGGACCTTGATGAAAAAATGGTTTTCATTGGTGGTGCAAGACAAGTTGGTAAAACTACTCTTGCACAAAGTATTTCTGCGCAAAATAAGCAATTATATCTTAATTGGGACAATGATCTTCATAGAAGAAGAATATTAAAGCAGGAATTTGATGATAAGCCGCTTTGGATTTTTGATGAAATACATAAATATAAAAAATGGCGAAACTATATAAAAGGAATATACGACATACATAAAATTAAAACTAAAATCATTGTTACAGGAAGTGCGCGCCTTGATTATTACCGTCGTTCGGGCGATTCTCTTCAGGGCCGTTATCATTATTTAAGACTTTACCCACTTTCGTGCAAAGAGCTGCGCTTAAATAACACAAAAGATCTGCTGGAATTATTTAAACTAGGTGGATTTCCCGAACCATTTTTTTCTAGCTCTGAAAAAAGAGCCAATAGGTGGACCTACGAGTATGCTACACGATTTATAAATGAAGATTTAACGAGCCTGGAGCGTGTTGATGATCTTGGCACACTTGAGTTATTGCTTCACAGATTACCAGAATGTGTGGCTTCTCCTCTTTCAATAAATGCCTTGCGTGAAGACCTACAGGTTAACTTTAGGACAGTAAGTCGCTGGCTTGATATTTGTGAACGTCTTTATAGTATTTTTAGAATTCTTTCGTTTGGAGGCGCACAAATCAAAGCCGTAAAGAAGCTGCAAAAACATTATCATTACGATTGGAACCTGATTACTGAAGATGGTCCACGTT
>CAZQUK010000145.1:0-5489 GCA_964596435.1 uncultured Oligoflexia bacterium | reverse complement strand
AATATGTTTCTTTTTATGAAGACACTGAAGGCAAAAAAATAGAGTTGAGATTTTTTAAGGATATTGAAGGAAGAGAAGTTGATTTTGTCATACAAAATAAAAACAGCCCTACGATGCTTATTGAATGCAAACTTCATGATGATCAGATTTCAAAAAACTTAAAATATTTAAAAAATAAATACCCCAACGCTAGTGCCTATCAGATTTCCTTAAATGGAAAAAAGGACTATGTTTCCGGTGAAGGAATCCATGTTCTTCCCTCAATAAAGTTTCTAAATAATCTTATCTGAAAACCAGTTTAAAGAAGTGAAAAGCTGCGTCTTGTAACCAGCTCTTTTAAGTATTGCCTATATTCAGAGCCTGGGCAGTTTTCTGCAATTTTTAAAAGCTCCTCTTTATTAATAAATCCCTTCGAATATGCTATTTCCTCAAGGCACGCAATTTTAAGTCCCTGACGTTTTTCAATGGTTTGTACAAAATTAGAAGCCGTTAAAAGTGAGTCATATGTACCTGTATCGAGCCAGGTAAAACCACGCCCCATCAGCTTTAACTGCATCGTGCCTGCTTGAATATATTTTTTATTAACGTCCGTGATTTCAAGCTCGCCACGTGCAGAGGGCTTTAGGTTTTTTGCAATATCAACAACACTGTTGTCATAAAAATAAAGCCCGGTTACGGCCCAGTTTGATTTGGGATTTTTTGGTTTTTCCTCAATGCTAATAACCTTTCCTTTATCATCGAATTCAACAACCCCATATCTTTCAGGATCCTTAACAGAGTATCCAAACACACAGGCCCCTTTTTTAAGGTTTGAGGCAGCTTCAAGAAGGCCGGTTTGGTTGTGACCGTAAAAAAGATTATCACCTAAAATCAAACAAACAGAATCAGAGCCTATAAATTTTTCACCAATAATAAATGCCTCAGCAATTCCGTTAGGCTTTTCCTGCTTAGCATAGGAAAACTTAACTCCAAAATCACTGCCATCTTTCAAAAGGTTTTCAATAAGTGGCAGATCTCTTGGTGTGCTTATAATTAAAATATCCTTAATTCCAGCAAGCATTAAAGTTGATAGTGGATAATATATTGCAGGCTTATCGTATACAGGTAAGAGCTGTTTACTGATTGCACGGGTTAATGGGTAGAGTCTTGTTCCACTTCCACCTGCTAAAATAATACCCTTCATAAAATTCCTCCTGCTAAAACAATAACATTTTTATAGTTTAATATATGTTTTCCATTCGCCATTATGAATGTTCTGGTATTTTTTATTTTTAATTGCACGCCACCACGTGGTGTTATTTGTGTACCAGTCTATTGTGGACTTAAGACCCTCAGTAAAATCAACCAATGGGCGCCAGCCAAGTTCAGTTTCAATTTTTTTTGTATTTACAGCGTATCTGTAATCGTGTCCTTTTCTGTCTTCAACAAAAGTCAAAAGGCTTTCAGGTTTATCAAGAAGTTTTAATATGGTTTTTGCCATATCAATATTTCTTCGTTCATTTTCGCCACCAATGTTATAAACCTCACCAACTTTGCCACCGGTTAGTACCGCATAGAGAGCCCGTGAATGATCATCAACATGTATCCAGTCGCGAATATTTTTCCCCTCACCATACACAGGGAGTGGTTTGTTATTAACGGCCTGAAGTATCATGACTGGAATAAATTTTTCTGGAAACTGGTATGGCCCATAATTATTTGAGCATCTTGTAGTAAGTGTTGGAAGGCCGTAGGTTTTGTAAAAAGCCCTAACCAGATGGTCAGATGAGGCCTTCGATGCGCTATATGGGCTATTAGGTTGTAGTTGAGTGGTTTCATAAAAAGCACCAGTATCGCCTAGGGCACCATACACCTCATCAGTTGATACATGAAGGAAACGGAAATTTTCTCGCTCCCCACCGCTATAAAGGCTTTCAAAATAGCGCAGCGCCCCCAAAAGCAGGGTGTTTGTGCCTTCAATATTGGTTTTTATAAACGGACTCATGTCTTCTATTGAGCGATCAACATGTGACTCGGCTGCAAAATGAATTATTGAAACACCTGAAGTATTTTTTTCAAGCTTAAGTGCTGCACCCAAAGCATCAGGGTTGCAAATATCTGCGTGAATAAAGTTAATTTGTTTTTTTTGATCTGCAGTAAAGTTATTTGTGCATCCGGCGTATGTGAGTTTATCAATTACGGTAACGCATGCGGCCAAATCTTCATTCACAATATATCTTACAAAGTGTGATCCAATAAAGCCCAAGGCGCCTGTAACAATCAAATGTTTTGTGTTATTTTGTGTCATATTACTACCTAAAAGAGTGTATACAGTAATAGTCAACTGACTTGAACAAAAAAAGTTAAACGCCAAAAAGGAGCCTTTAGGTTTGCAGGAAAAAACAGTTTTTTTAACGGGTGCCACATCATTTACAGGCGCACACATAGCAAGGGCATTTTCTGATGCGGGTTTCCATGTGGTTGGGACAATTTTAAGGGATTTTGACAATTGTGAGGACCCTTTAACCAAGACGCGCATTGAACACTCAAAAATTTCTGACTGGGTTTATGATGCTCCGTTTGGTTCTGATAAGCTTGTTGCCTCAATTGCTGAAAAAAAACCACAAATTTTTATAAATCACGGCGCTTCTATTCGTGGCTATAGAAGTCCTGATTTTGACTATTTAGGCAGCATTTCACGGTCCTTAAATAATGTTCAAGCAGTTTTTGCAGAACTAAAAAAACAAAACTGTGAGCTTATTATTCACACCGGAAGTATTTTCGAGCGCGGCGAGGGGAGTTTAGCCGAGGACACTGAAGCTCTTACCGTTTACGGCTTATGTAAAACCATGGTGTGGGATGGAATAAGGTATTTTGCACACGTAGAGCGTCTTAGGGTTAGCGAAGTAGTTATTCCAAACCCTGTGGGGCCTATGGAAAATATTGACCGTTTGATTCCCGATTTTATTACAAGCTGGAAAAAAGGCGAAACGCCGGTTCTTAAGGCCCCCGCTCTAATACGTGATAATATTCCGGCCCCATGGCTTGCTAACGTTTACCTTGAAGAAGCAAAACATGTTTTAACAAGGAACGAAAGGGTCAGAATATTAAGGCCAAGCGCGTATGTTCTATCTAATAAGGATTTTATTGAACTTTTTATAAGAAAAGCAAAAGAATATGGTACGCGTTTGAATCTTGATCTTGAAATTAAGCCCGCACCCACTAGTGTACCACTTAAGCGAATTAATTCGGACCCTGTTCCTGAAAAAAAGGATCCCGAAAAAGTAGATTTATTCTGGAAAACCTGGTTTGAAAATCTAGAGTTAATATAAACTGCAAAATGGAGAAATGTGACGATGAATAAAAAAACAGATGTAGATTTTTTTATTTTAAAACTTCAGAAGTTTTTAGAAAAATTACCAACCTTGGGTATTTTACTTGGTCTAACTCTAATTTGTATTCTTTCCAACAGCATGCTTTATAAAGACGGTTTGGCACTTCACGATTCCGATCAGTGTATTTATTCTCTTGTTTCTGAGTGTTTACGAAATGGCGAGTGGCTCCCAATGGGGTTTTCGCAAGGTTATGGCGGTACAGTTTGGACTTGGTTTAGACTTATTTGGGTTGAGTTTTTTACCTTATTTACCACGGATTCAAAAAGTTTTATTTCTGCGCATATAATATTTTCTTATTTTATAACACCTCTCACTTGGGCAATATTAATGTTTTTTGCAGCAAGAGCGTACTTTTCAAAAGGTACAGCTATTATTGCCGGCATAATTGCAGCCGTAGGTTTTAGGTTTTGGTTCAGACTTGGAGGAATTGATTATTATACTTCGTTAGGGCTATTTGGCGCGGTTTTTATTTGGGTAAGAGCCAAGTACGAGAACCCACTTTTTGATATGACAAGACGTGGCCTTTTTCTAATGGCAATATTTACAGGAATGGCCGTTTATGTATTTAGAGCAAACCTGGTGTTTGTTGCTATGTTTTATTTTCCTTGGCACTTACTTGCTTTTGAAACAAAACGAATGTGGTCTCCGACAGATAGATTAGAAAAAATTCTTAAATCATTAATCTTGGTGTTTACAATTGTATTTCTATATTTAAAGCTTTTTGGATCTTCTGTGGGCTTTATTGGAGCAAAAGAAATAATTCTTCACGCAATGCCAAATTTAAAATTTGCAGCCCTTTTAATAGCACTTTATGCGCTTAAAATACATTGGAAGGAAATTAAAAGAGAACATTTTTTTAGAGTCGGAATATTAATTGATGGGGCTTTTATAGGTTTTTTGCCGGAATATATTTATCTTCTTGGTGCAAAGCACTCAATGATAAATTGGAAAGTTGCAGGCGAGGCGGACACACTGAGAGTGCTTTTTATGTCAATGGATGATTTTCTAACAGTAATATTTGGTAACATAGGGGAAACTTCATACACTAATGTTATTAGAAACTTTTCGCTGGTTTTGTTTATATGCGGGGTTTATTCTTTAATTAAAAAAGCAAAAACTGATACAAGGTTTCTTCCAATAATTGCAACATTTATTATTTCGTACATTGCGTATTTGAATGTTTTTATTTCGGGTCCAGGGGGTGCTAGGTACATGTTTCCCATGGTGCCTGTAATTGTTATTACGATGGCGGTATTTTGGGAGAATGTTTATAAAACAAAATATTTAAGCATATTGGCTTTTATTTTGCTTGCTTTACACTTAACTTATCAAATTCAGCATAAAATATTTTGGGCAAAAGGATTTGAAAAAAGCGGGCGGACGGCAGAAATATATTCCGTTGCTGAAAAATTTGAAAAAACCGGTGTAAAAGCAGTTTTAAGCGATAGTTACTGGCTTGGTGGTCAGCAATACACACTTGTGAGCAGGCTTAAAGTGATTTATGTTCCTAAAGATCACCCCTGGAACCCAAATGGATCTTATGAGCTTTCGCAAACCGAAAATCATGTCGGAATATTACTTACCGGCACCATAGAACCCGATGAAGATAATGTTGTTAAGCTTTTGGGGCGCAAGTTTAAGATTAAAAAGTTTGCACAAGTCGGCAAACTTGAGCTTTATATTGGGGATGCGTTGCCAGAATACAGGTACGAAGAAGAATTAAGGTGTTCACGCATAAAATCAGGCCCCATTTGGCCAGATCCTTGTGGATATTTTGAGTGGGAGTTTTAAGAAGTAAGATGTAAAGCCCTCTTGTGCTGAGATTTTACGGCACTTCAAGTTGTAATTGATCTACAAGGCTTACTGGTTTTTTATCTCTGATTAGTCGCCAAAGCCCGAGCCGTTTTTCAGTTAGTACGTTTCTTATGGCCTCAAGAGACTCAAAATAAACACCCTTATGGGGGTTTAGTTCTTTACCAGCATCAAACTTTTCTGCAAAATTAAGTGCATCCTTTATGCAACCTTTAATTGCCAGCTATTCGACTTAAGGCACATTATAATTTTACCTAACTTTTGTCGTGTTTCAATTATATCAGATAAATCAGTTACCGTATA
>CAZQUK010000144.1:0-8903 GCA_964596435.1 uncultured Oligoflexia bacterium | reverse complement strand
TCTAACATTATCTTCATTACTGCATTCACCAATCTTATTAGCTGCTACCACAACTCCGACAGCAACGGCGCCTCCGCCTTCAACGAGACTTGATATTTCGTCATTACCGCAATCATCTGAACCTTGTACAAAAACGGCCAAGGATAAGATTGATAATATTAATCCAAATTTTTTGTTTATATTTTTTCTATTCAACATACGTCCCCCTTATAGTTAATTCATAGCCGTACTTTCGGCTACAATTATCATTATCCACAAAAAAAAAAAACGTTTTACAATGTGTCATTTATGACATTTTTTTGTATGGTTAGGAGATTCTGGAGCCTCGGGGGAGTCAAGACGCCAAACCCATGTAAAGTTAGGTTTTTCTGACGCCATTCGTACAGATGTAAATAAAAAACAAGAATTGACAATACCAACTATAGTTGGTATCATGTTTTATATGCCGCTTAGTGGGAAAGAAATGTTGAAACTATATGAAAAACAGGGCTGGAAACGGCTCAGGCAAAAAGGAAGTAACGTCATTGTTGGAAAAGGTGACAATAGAGAAACGATTCCAATGCACAAGGAACTTAAGCGGGGCTTAGAGGCAAAACTTCTAAAACGCCTTGCAGGAGAAAAATAATATGAAATACCACTTTAAAGTACATAAAGAAGGAAAAGGATACTGGGCCGAATGCCTTGAGCTTGAAGGTTGTCAAACACAAGCCGATAAGATTTCCGAACTTGAAAAGAACATGAAAGATGCATTGAATTTGTATCTTAATGAAGAACTTGATACAAAATTGGTTTTTCCTCTGCCAAAGAAAAAGGCAAATGGAGCAAATATTAGAGTTGTATCTGCTGATCCAAGGGTAGCCTTGGCCGTTCATCTAAGATATCTCAGAAAAAAGAGAAATCTTACACAAAAGAAAATTGCTGAGCTTCTAGGTCTTGCTGGCATATATTCTTATCAAAGGCTTGAATCACCAAAGACCGCAAATCCAGAGTGGTTAACGCTTGTTCGTATAAAAAAACTTTTTCCTGAACTGAATCTTGATGACATTGCGTCTTAGTTTATTTGCAGATCAAAACAAATGGATTATTACAGTACATTTCTCCCTTAACGCCAAACTCTAGTTTAATATTTAGGTTTTATTCCGAAGTCGAAGCCATAAAATAGCACGAAGTTACTTTGCAGCGGGCATCATAAACTTGAGCATATGTAATTATAAGTTCTCTACTGAGTCTTAATGATACTGCTCAAACATGTATAACGTTTTTCAAAAGGACAAAAAAAAAATAATATTTTGCAGAGGCTTATAAATTATTAAAGAAAATTAGTCTAAATACACAGGGGGCGGTGTGATCCTAACAAATATTCTTAATAAGAATTAATTTGGATCTGCATATTTCATAACGGTAATTTTATCGCCGTTTGCACCATCCTTAAAGGCCACATAAATGTCTGCAGTTGAATCTGTGGTATTATCATAAACGTAAAGATTTACATAATCCGCACTGCCTTCAGAAATGCCGGCACTTCCAACATAAGACCACTGGTCTGTGCTAAAACTATACTTCATAACCGTTAATTTATTGCCGTTTGCGCCATCCTTAAATGCTACATAAGGAACATGCGTGCCGCCATTATTATAAATATAAACTTCCGTGTAATCTGCAGATCCAGGTGTAAATCCCTTTGATTGAATACTAACCCATTGACCACCGTCATATTTCATTAATGTACCTTTATTGCTATTGCCACCGTCCTTAAAAAACACATAAGGAACAAATGGGGCAAAATCGGCAACAAAAAGTGAAACATAATCAGCCGTACCATCTGAAAAACCAGCAGCGCCTATGTCATCCCATGAACTAGTACCACTTATCCATTTTTTTAATGTGGCTTTCCCCGCAGCACCTCCACTATTGTCCTTATAAGCAATGTAACAACCAGCACTGCAGTCTCTTGAAACATATTCTGCAGTTCCAGCCGAAAGTGGTGTTGCACCTGTTTCTGTCCAATCGGCATCCTTTGTTTCCGCTATAACCCCACCACTCACAGAATCATTATATGCAACAGTAAAAGAACTTTCAATATCAAGCGATATATGAGTTGCAACACCAGCAGAAAAACCAATTGTACCCAAATCTGACCACACACCACCTGATTCTTGTCTGACAGCAGCCAGTCTAGCTGCAACTGAACCATTTTGATAAGCAACAGTCGGTTTCCTGCCTGCAGCACTTATAACTTTCATGGAAATATAATTCACCTCACCTGAGGAAAAAGCGCCACCACCAATAATGCTCCAAGAGTCTGTTCCACTATTGTAAGTTTGTACATAACCCTTATCATCAGTTCCATCTTTATAGGCAACATAAGGAACAGCACCACTGCTATCATACACATAAAGATCCACATAATCTGCGGACCCTGTTGAAAATCCGGCAGTTCCCACCAGTTCCCAAGTGCCGCCACCGCCGCTTGAACCTCCGCCATCCGAACCGCTATCTAAACTTGTACTGGATGATGTACTTGCGGCCGCAACCGCAGCCGCATCACTAAAACCGTCAGCAGTTCCACAACCATAATACAAGAAAGTGAGAGAAATTATTCCAGTAATCAAGAGCGCAAAACTTAAATTTGTTTTTATTTGTTCAAACTTCCTCACAAAACCTAACCTCCTTGGCTGGTTTTCCTTCAATTAAAGCTGCCAGCCTCTTTATGCAGCCTTTCTGAATTCTCTTGCGTGAAGTCTGTGGCGCCTTAAGAGTCTTAAAAAATTACTTCTATCCATTTGCGCGGCCCTTGATGCAGCCGACACGTTTCCATCATAGCGGTTAAGAAGTGTGTTTAAATATTCCTGCTCAAAAGATTTCACCCATTTCTTTTTCAGAATTATGTAGCTTTCCTCATCAACAGGTTTTGGACCTGTTGTGGCATAAGGAATGCTATCACCCACTTTTACGCTAGAGGCTGGAAGACCCAATGTTTTAACAGAAACCGGTCCGTGACTTTCCCAAACAAGTGCCACGCGCTCTATAACATTTAGTAGTTCGCGCACGTTTCCGGGCCACGAATAATCATATAAAGATTTCTCAGCATCTGGCGCAAAACCCTCAAAAGCCTTACCTCTTGCACGGAAGGATCGCTCCGCAAATTGTACTGCCATTGGCGTAATATCCTCGGGTCTTTGTCTGAGTGGCGGAACATCAAGAACCACACACGCAAGCCTGTGGTAAAGATCTTCTCTAAACCCACCCTCTTTTACCAGTAATTGCAGATCCTGATTAGTGGCAGCAATAATTCGCACATCAGTTGTGAGATCTTCAGTGCCCCCTACGCGCCTAAAAGTTTTTTCCTGCAGCACGCGCAGTAGCTGCGCTTGAAGTTTTGCATCCATTTCACCAATTTCATCAAGAAGTAAAGTTCCGTTTTTTGCAATTTCAAAAAGTCCACGTTTAAGCCCAGTGGCGCCAGTAAATGAACCCTTTTCATGTCCAAAAAGTTCAGAAGCCAAAAGTGATTCTGAAAAATTAGCGCAGTTCACAGCAACCCATGGGCCGCGTGCACAACGAGAGCCTGCGTGAATCATACGCGCAATACCTTCTTTACCCGTACCACTTTCGCCTAAAATTAATGCCGGTGGCTCCTCTGCCTCGCCTCTCATTGATTCACGATGAAGAACTTTGATCCAATTATTAACAGGCTCCATTGCCTGAGCCTGAGACACGTACCAGTATTTATCCTCACTCCTACCTTCAACTCTTTCAATTCTGGCCTCAAGTCTGCCAACAAGTTCTTTGTTTTCTTTTTCTAAATTATACTCTCTCAAACAGCGTCTTACCGAATGGCTAAGTTCGTCCATATCAAAAGGTTTTTCTAAATAATCAGAAGCCCCCAAACGCAAGGACTGTACGGCAACTTCTTTTTCACCATGACCGGTAATAACCACCGCTCTGTGTGCATCATCCTTTTCGCGGGCCCATTTCATTAATTCAAGGCCATCTTTTCCGGGCATTTTTAAGTCAGTAACCATAACACCAATTTCAGAACCAGTTTCAAAAAAAGCCTCGGCCTCACTGGCGTTGCATGCTAACTGCACCTGGTGCCCATCACGCTCAAGTCTTGATTTTAATAATTTACGAATTGTATCTTCATCATCAACTACTAGTATCCAAGGTTTCATTTTTTTTCCTTTCGTTTACGGTTTTATTTCAAAATTTACACTATGAAAGCTCCCTGAAATCTTTTGGAATTTTAACTAAAAACTCGGTTCCCTTGCCAACTTCACTTTCAACAAAAATTGAGCCGTGAAGTTTTGACAAAATGCCATAGCTCAAACTAAGTCCAAGCCCCATGCCCTGACCCACTTCTTTTGTTGTAAAAAACGGGTTAAAGGCCTTTTTCTGGGTCATTTGGTTCATTCCACTTCCGTTATCTTTAAAAAGTATTTCAATATAATTTTCATTTTCGCGCGTTTTCACTTCAATTAAGCCTTCGGTTCTTTTTGCTTCACTTATTGCATCTCTTGCATTTGTAAAAAGATTAATAAATACCTGTTCAAGCTGCAGTGGGTTGGCATAGACTTTTGAAATGTCTTTTCCATATTTTCTGACAACCACAATTCCGCGCGAGGCAAATTGCCTGCCAAGCATTTTCATGGCCTCTTCAATGGCGTCGTGAATATCAGTAACCTTATGCTCCTCAACTGATTTACGAACAAAGGTCCTTAGATAACCAATAATTTTTGACATCTTATCTGCGCAAGAAACAATTTCAGTAAGATCCGTGCGCACCTCTTCTTTTACTGTTCCTGAAATTATCGGCAACACAACAGAAGTAAGCTCCTGGGCATAGCCCTTAATACCTGTTAGCGGCTGGTTAAGTTCATGTGCAATGCCTGCAGCAAGTTCACCTAAGGCAGCCATTTTACCAGCTTGAATAAGCGTGTCCTGCATGGTTTTTAATTCGACATTGTTTTTTTCTAACTGAAAATATGCATTTCTAAGCTCAGCGTGCTTTGTAATTAAATCACGCTCAAGCTGTTTTTTTTCTGTAAAATCCCTAAATAGAGATAGCGCCAGATACCCACCATCACTATATACGTGCCTAACGCTTAAATCTGTGGTTCTTACATAACCATCGCGCCTTAAAATTGCTATGTCTTCGTAGGTTCCGCTGTCATGGAAAAATTCTTTTGCAAGAGGTTTTGCATGAGCAGGGATTATGTGCTTTTTTGGATCAGGAATCAGAATACTAATATTTTGTCCTTCAATTTCATTTTTAGAATAACCTGATATTTCCTGAAAGTTTTTATTAACAGCATCAATTCTTCCATCCGGGAAAACCGTAATTACAGCGTCTGATGCTTTTTGAAATAGAATTTCGTATTTGCCTTCTCGATTTGTGCCAGCGTTATCTTTAAATACTGCTTCATTTTCAGCTTGCACAACCGCAGCAGCTTGCGCAATTTTTTGGGTGCCTGTAACCAAACGCAAATCCGCGCGCTTTACTTTTACCGGTTTATCTACCACCGCTGAATGCTGTTTTTTCTTTTTAGCGATAGGCAATTAAAAAATCCCCCACTAGTTCCATTTCTTTTAGAAGTTGTTCCTCAATTTCAGGAATATTTTCTTCCACCAATTTAAATGGCTCAAGCATATCCTCTGTAATTTTCCCTTCAGAATAATCCCCAGATTTTCCAATCTGATTTTTCACACAAATTGTGTTGGCAAGCCTCACCATTTGGATAACCCTTTTTTCTGAATCTAAAATGCTTTCGTGCCCTGATATATCAATATGGTGATACCTAATTGAGTTTCTTATAACCTGTGGGAGCCCCCATTTAATGGCCATTTGATCGCCAAGGTATGCATGTGTTGGAAGTTCTTTTTCCTGCTCTAGTTCGATAAATGCAATTTCGCGCTTTTTTGCTTCCCGAATAATTTCAAGCATTCCTTGTGGATTAATTTCATGAAGCACAAGTTTCCCGATATCGTGAAGTAACCCGCAGGTAAAAGTCTCTTCTGGTTTTGAAAACTTTATACGCTTTGCAAGCATTTCTGTGCAAACAGCAGTGCCAAGCGCGTGTTTCCAGAACGCTATCATTGAAAAATCTTCGTTATCAAATTCCGAGAACATTGAAAAAACAGAAAGCCCCAAAACAAGCTGCCCTACTGTATTAAAGCCCAAAAAAGCCAGCGCACGCTGAACATCTTTCACTCCACCCGGGATCGAATAATAAGATGAGTTTGCAAGTTTAAGAACTTTTGCAGTTAGAACCTGATCTTTTTTTAAAACGTTTGCAACATCAACCGCTGAGGAATTTGGATTTTGCAGAAGCTGGTTTATTTTTACAACAATCACAGGAAGGGTTGGAATATCATCAAGCTTGGTGATCATTTTTGAATAAGATGAATATGATGATTTACTGACTGGCTGTTTTTTAACAGGCATACATATAACCCCTAATGCATGTCGTATCGGACACATAAAGTGTGAGCTTGATAAGAAAAGACACACCTTCAGAATAGTTTTGGGGTCACAAGGTTGGTAACGCGGTGTATAATGTTAAGATACAGAAGTTTAGTTTTTTTCCTTTAATAAACAGTGGGTTATGTATTTAGAAAATTAGCTTCCGCCTTTACAATGCTAGACTATTATGGTCTACTATAGGGTAAGAGTGGAACGTTTTATGACAAGGCGTGTTTGCCTCAGTATTCTTATATTTTCAACAAAATTACGAAGCGCATTTTTTCGTAATGTGTTTGAATTTAATTTTATAATCTTACTAAGTTTTGTTTCAGCTTGCACCGGCACCACCGAATACAAACCACCCGCTCCTGCAACAGCTGCTGCAGAAAGTTCAGGGGGGAGCAGTGCTGAAAGTTGCGCGCTAGTTTTTGATGGACTTAAAACTGCCACTGCAACATCACAACAGTCAGTACAACTTAACTGGGATGCCGCAACGGGAGCCTGCGACAGCGTTATTTATTACGTTTATCAAAATGGATCTTCAGAACCTACTACAATGACGTCAGATACGAGCATCATGATAATGGGTCTTGCAACTGCCACCCGTTACACTTATGTTGTTACCGCCGATGACGGCACAAGCATTTTAGGGTCGCGGATATTTAAAGCTGTGACCACAAAAACAGACTCTCTTCCTTCTTTTAGCGGAATACAATCCGTCCAGCAATCAAGGCCCACAACCGGTGAGAAACGTTTTAAATATGCCGCCACCTTAAACTGGAACGCGGCGCTTAGTACTGACCCAACACCTGACAGGTATTACATCTACTACTCTGCAACTTCCGAGGGACAGGAGTTTGATGCCGCCAATTGCGAAGCCGTTGAGTGCGCAACTTGTGGGGACGCAGTTTGCACAGACGGTTATTCCTGTGAATTTGATATGACAACCGAGGGCTGCTGTAAAACAACAAGCGGCAAAACACAGACCTCTCAAACCTTTTATTGTTTAAACTCCGATACAGATTATTATTTTTCAGTACGGGCATCTAACGGCACAGACACAGAAGAAAACACTATTGAGAAAAATCTTACAACTGAATCCATACCGGAATTTTATAACACCTACAGCGAAACACTTGATGTTGACGGAGACGGCCTGCTGCCTTTTCCGTATGGTACCGATTGTGAAAACGATGGCGATGGATTTGAATCCTACCATTGCGGTGGAATTGATGTTAATGACACTGATCCTGGTCGTTATCTAAATTCAGGACAAGGAACTTTTGCTGCAAAAACATCTACCACCGTAGTCGGTTTGATGCGTGGCGTTTACGTTGGCGATTTAGATAATGATGGGGATATGGATGTAGTTAACACCGACTACACAAACGCTAAAGTAGCTGTACTTCTAAATAATGGAACAGGTGCTTTTGCGGCCGCTGTAAAATACAACCTAGCTGCAGCTCCTGAAGAAGTTCTATTAGCCGACATTGACGGTGATGCGTGCCTTGATATTGTCGTCGCTGTTAATTCAGGTAATGTCATTTCAGTTTTAATGGGCCACTGCGATGGAACTTTTGCAGACGCTGTAAGCATCAATTCAGGAACAGCGCCAGTTGGAGTTGTTGCAGGTGATGTAAATGGTGACGGTAAACTTGATATTGTGAACTGCAATACTACTGGTGCGGCTGTTAGAGTAAACCTCAACCAAGGCGATGGCATGGTAGCGTATAGTAACGGTTTTGCGCTTGGGGGACAAGGATTTGCAGTAACACTCAGTGATGTGGATAAAGATGGCGACTTGGATATAATTGCAATTCGCAGTTCTGTCACCATCGGCGTTGTTATTAGCCTTAATGATGGCACGGGTACTTTTAGCGGGGTGGATTTTTATTTTGCCACTGGCACCACCCCTCGTTACGTAAAGACAGGTTATTTGAACAATGACGATTACATCGACATTGTTGTTACAAACTATAATGACGCTAATGTTGGCGTATTTCTAAATGAAGGTACGGGGACTGGTTCTTTTAACGCTCAAGTCACACATAACGTAACGGGCCAGGTGAGTATAAGGGATGTTTTTCTTGGAGATGTTGACGGTGATGGTGACATTGATATTGCACCGGATGCTTACACCTCAAATAGCGCTAGTATTTTATTGAATGATGGCGATGGTACGTTTACTTATAACGCTAGTTACGCTAGTACGCAGCCATATGGAATTTTTTTGGCTGATATGGACGGCGATAATATTTTAGATATCATTACCGCTACAAACACTGGAACTATTGATGTTCTTTTGGGGAACTAGAGCAAGGGACCGGTGTGATAATACTTTTATCTGCACCCTAACCGAAAAAGATACCTGCACCTCCTGCGCCGCGAGTATGAAATTTGTGGGCTGCCACACTTTATTAGTTGGTAAGACTGCCGCTCC
>CAZQUK010000143.1:0-8973 GCA_964596435.1 uncultured Oligoflexia bacterium | reverse complement strand
AACAAACGGACATACACAAATTGAAATTATTAATGCTGACAGTGTTCTTGTATTTAAGGAATTTAATATTGGGAGTGCTAAACCTACGGAGGCAGAAAAAGAAGGGATACCCCACCACTTAATTAATATTTGCGATCCACTTGATGATTTTTCTGCCGGTATTTTTGTAGAAAAAGTTGATACGGCAATCAGTGACATTTGTACCAGAGGGATGCGACCCTTAATTGTAGGGGGAAGCGGGTTTTATTTAAAGGCCCTTTTACATGGACTTTGGGATGTACCTAGGGCCAATAAAGCTTACAGGCTAGAGCTTGAGCAAAAAACAAACGACGAATTAAAAAATCAGCTCGCACTTGCTGATCCTGATGCTTTAAATACAATCCACATCAACGATCGCTACAGGTTAATTCGCGCACTTGAAATGATACACGGATCTAACAAATCATTAACTGAAATAAAAAACGAACATAAAAATACTGTCGTAAGTAAGTATAACTTTCATCTTTGGATATTGGACAGAGAAAACGCGGATTTACTTGAAAGAATAAAAATTAGGGCAAAGCTTATGTTAGACTCAGGCTTAGTCAATGAAACTGAAACTCTTTTTAAGAAATATCCTGGGGCGAAAATTCTAAATTCTGTGGGTTACAAAGAAGTAATGCAGCATATTTTGGGCCACAAGCCTGAAGGGCGCAAAATTGCACCCGGCACACAGGGACTTATTGATGAAATTATTCTTGCTACAAAACACCTTGTAAAAAAGCAGCGTACCTGGTTCAAGGGCGAGCAAGGTGCCCACTGGTTTCACCCTGAAAATGATTTTGATGAAATGAAAACCAAATTTCTTACTATTTATAAATAAGGGAAATTTAACTATGTTTATTGCATCTGGTAGAATTGTAATGGATTTTTATAATAACGACAACGTTACGTTAAAGCACAAAAAACTTGATGAGCTATGCAAAGACATTAAAAGAAAATTTAACGTATCCATTTTGGAAATTGCGGACTTTGATGACCCGGAAAAATGTGTTTTAGGTTTTGCAGCCGTTGTGCCAGAAACCTGGAAAAAAAGCAGTGCCAGGGATTTTTTAGATAGCATTACAAAGACAATTGATGCATTAAGCTTTGCACGAGTCACCGTTGAAGACGTTGACCTTATTTATCACGGTAACGGGTAAAGCCAATGGAGCTGCCCAGGCAGGCGTGTGCATTGAGAGAACCTAAACGGTAAATAAAAATAAACAAACATTTTTCAGGCCAAAGCAACAATCGGGGGAAAAATAGTCAATATCATTAAATAATGATATTTAAGGTTTCGCAAGAAAGCCTACTCAATAAGGCCCCATGCACTGTCCCCACAACCCAAGAAGTCCCACACACAGAAGGCCCTGACCCCAAAAAACTAGGCCCAAGCCGCGCGACCTCAAAGCCCTTCTTAGGTCCCACAGACAGCAGGCGCTCAGGCCCCAATCCCAAAATTTAGGCCCAAACCCAAGGCCCATCACACAAAGAACAGCGCCCAGTTTTACTTTTTATTTTGCACCCTGTTCCGTTTCCTCTTCTTCTTCACCCTCTTCTAACACTTCATCATAGCGGGACCTGTCTGACAAAAGTGCTTCGTAATAACTAAGTGCCTGTCTTTTATTCTGAGGGGCACCAATGTTTTGCAAAAGGCCATAAAAAGCTTTTTGAAGTTTTTCAAATCTTGATTTTAAAAGATGATTTTCTTTTTCAAGGGCTTCAAACCGCTTAAGTGTTTCCTCAAGTTCATCAACATCAATTTCAATTTTATGTGATTTTGCACGCAAAAGTTCAATACGGGCAGCAATACTTTGCTCTTCTTCCTGTTTTACGTCTTTTTTCTGCTCATTCATTTTATTTCGCTACCCCCTTAAGCTAAGGGAACGCCTTCTTTTTTGAATCTCTCAAGAAGTTCTTTTTCCAATTTCTCACTTTTTTCATATTTAAAAGGTTCTCGCCCTGCCGCCAAAAGCTCTTTCACCTGAGCCTCCATGGCGCCTACAATTGATGCGTATCTTTCATTTTCATACTTCAGACTTTCAAGCGTTACATTTTCTTTTTGGATTCTGCCAATTTTTTCTGTAAGCTCTTTTCGTCTGTTCTCAAGCCATGGCATTTGGGCGATTAAAAGCTTCTCCGTTAAAATTTCCATTTTTGCGGGATTCGCTAAAAAAGCAATGGCGCTCTCAACATCTTTAACGTGTGAAATTTGTTTATGACTGCCGGCAACAATAATATTCATTCCAAACCGGCAAAAGGCTTCAATCATCCAATCTTGAAATGCAGGATAAGAAGATGGGTCAACTTGGGCCCTGGTTAAATCCATAATCATCTTTTTTTTAACCTGGGCGCTAAGTCTAGAAAGACCAGCCCTTAAAATCATGATATCCCGCTTCTGAATACCGTTTGTGACTTCAAGAACATTAACATTTTTAAAAAATTTAAGCTCTATTTTCACTATATTAAAATGTAGCACGTTTTTTAATTGACTTAAAATATAGTTTTCCTATTCTTTAAAATAGGAGCAGTGGGCTCTTGAAAACGAGAAATAATGGTTAACGCAAAGTCCCAAAGCCATGAATCAAAAGAAGTCTTTGTTGAAGATGAAGTCCTGGCCATGCCGGGTCTTGATAAAATAGCCCCCCCTGCACAATTTGCAAGATTTATTAAAGAAATTGCAATGAAGTTTTGTCTATCAAGGCCATTCCAACTTGCACTTGGTGAATTTCAGGACAACGAAATGCGCGTTTTGCAATTTGCCGATTGCTTTAGAAAATATCCGGAAGATTCAGAAAAATTTGTAGCACTTGTTAAAAGTATTAGGAAAGTTGAAGATGAACTTGAAATTGAACCTGCCATTAGAATGTTTGGCACGGACCAAACGCTTGACCTTTTAATTGCAATTGAACTTACAAATATTGTTGAGAGCCGTCCGTTTGAATGGGAATCGGATGGACTTAAACCCAAAATAGCACCAGAAGAACTTATTGTTTATGCAAAAAAGGCCCAGGGAATAGTTGGTGAAGACAGCCCGTATTACCACGTGGCTTATGGCAGTGGCCTTATTTTTGACATGCTTAAAATGACAATAAATATTATTGAATGTGACAAACCAAAAGTCCTAAGCCTGCTTGATATTGTTTTCATGGATGGACTTAGGGCTGCTAGAATTGCTACGGCATTTGCCGCTGACATTGAACATTTAGAACATGTGAATTATTTGTTCGGTGCCTGTATTGTTCACAATATTGGAAAAGTACTGTTACCCATACTTTATCCTAATTACTTTGATTTTCTTGAGGCCATGAATAAAGCAAAACTGGTCAGGTCCTTACGTTTTTTAGCCGAGAAAGCTTTTTTTAAAACATCGCACAGCTTACTGGGTTATTTAATATGTCATTACTTTGAACTGATGCGGCCGATTAAAGATGCAGTTCTTTACCACCATGATCCATATCTTCTAAAAAACGAAGAAAAGCAGGATATCTATAACCTAACCTTGCTTGTTGCGCTTTCAACAAATGTTGCGAACCACTGGAAAAAAGCCTATAGAACAGACGATGCCGTGGTTGACGACTGGAACCGGCCCGAACTTAAGGATTTAAACATGAAAACAGATTACCTCGTTAAGGTAATCAACAGCGTTATTGCCAAATATGAAAACGCTGATCAGTCAGGGTAAAACTTCAAATAAAGTTAACGTGGTGCGGCTTGACCCTTGAGGCCACCCTATATATCAAAAGATTTTGCAACAGGAACCCTTCTACCAATACCAAAAGCCTTATTCGTTACCTTAAGAACAGGGGCCGCCTGAAGACGTTTGTATTCACTAATCTCAACCTGCTTTATTGTTTTTTTGACCCAATCCTCGGGGTGATTTTTTAACTTATTGGAATACTTTTTTTCAAGTTCATTAATTGAAATATTCTCCTCAATGTAATCAAATAAAAGAGCATCTAAAACAGCGTAAGGAGGAAGCGTATCTTCATCTTTCTGGTCCGGTTTTAGTTCTGCCGACGGGGGCTTTTCAATTATTCTTCTTGGAATAGCATTATTCATTTTTGAATTTAGAAAATTTGCCAGCGCATAAACATCTTTTTTATATAAATCCCCTATTGGCGCAAGTGCCCCAACCATATCGCCATATTGTGTACAATAACCCATAGCAAGCTCGGATTTATTACCTGTTGCAAGAACAAGCCGCTCATAGTGATTAGCAAGCGTCATTAGTAGAGTGCCACGGATTCTGGCCTGCAGATTTTCCTGCGCCAAAGACGACAATCCACCATTAACATTTTCTGAAAATGCCCGAGACAGCACTGAAAAAGCAAACTTGATTGGGCGTATTTCAAATTTTATTCCGAGATTTTGGGCAAGTTTTTCGGCATCTTCATAGCTATGCGACGAAGAATAAGGTCCCGGCATTGCTACACCTAAAACATTTTCCGCCCCCAACGCAGATGAAGCAAGTGCCGCAACAACGGCAGAATCTATACCACCACTAAGACCTATAATAACTTTTTTAAAACCTGTTCTGTTAAAATAATCACGAACACCTAAGACGAGCGATTCACAAGTTAGTTCAATTTCCTCAGGAATATCTTTATTAATACCCTTAGGTTCCAAAAAAACTATATTACTAAAATCCGGAGCAATTTCTAATACGGCCAAAGATTCCTTAAAAAAGGGTAATCTGCCTATAAATACGCCATCTTTATCAATTGCAAACGATGCACCATAAAAAATTATTTCGTCCGTGGCACCAACCTGGTTAACATAAACCAAAGGCACGCCAAGTTTTTTTGCAACATTTTTATGGATATTTTCCCTTAGTTTAGGTTTGTTTTTATAAAAAGGGCTTGCAGATACTGATAACAACATATCAATTTTGGCTTTTTTGTATGCTTCAACAGGATTTGTTCCATACAGCTTGTAACCCTTAAATTCATCATCGCCCCAAAGGTCCTCGCAAATTGCAACGCCGATTTTTTTCCCCTCAAGCTCCCAAAAATTTATTTCTTTTGCGGGTTCAAAATACCTTGCTTCATCAAAAACGTCATAAGTGGGAAGCAGGCTCTTTGTTTGTGAAAACACAAGGCGCCCGTTTTCAAAAATTGAAACTGCATTAAGTGCGGGTTTCCCTTTTTTTTCAGGATTTTTTGCAACATGCCCAACGGCTAATGCAGTAGTTTGTCCATTTGTGAGTTCGGCTATTTTTTTAAGATAAATTTCAGTATTCTCAAACATTTCCGGTCTATCAAGCATATCGTGCGGCGGATAACCACAAATGGAGAGTTCCGGAGTAAGCAAAACGCGGGCACCAAGTTTGGCGGCTTTAGAATAACTTTCTGAAATTTTTTTAAAATTTAACTCAAACCCCCCAACAACAAGATTAATTTGTGCAAGGGCAATTTTCATATATTAAAAATCCCAAACTTTAATTAATTGCGTGAAAAGATTTCAGATTTATCAAAAAAGTAAGAAATCTCGCGCTCAGCAGATTGTGGTGAATCGGAACCATGAACTGCATTTGCCTCAACACTTTCACCAAAGTCTTTTCTTATTGTACCATCGGTTGCTTTTTCAGGATCTGTGGCACCCATAATTTCACGGTTAGAGAAAATTGCGCTATCACCCTCTAAAACCATAAGCACAACTGGACCACTTGTCATAAAATGCACAAGGCTATTAAAAAAAGGCCGCTCCTTGTGTTCAATATAGAACCCTTCAGCTTTTTCGCGCGAAAGGTAAGCCATTTTCGCTGCAGCAATTTTAAGTCCTTTGATTTCAAATCTGGAAATAATTGTCCCAATTAGATCACGACCCACAGCATTTGGTTTTATAATCGATAAAGTACGCTCAATTGCCATTCCCCACACTCCTTAAACATGCATTAGAAAAAACCGCCAATGTATTTTTCTAAAACATTTTTCTATAAAAAACACTTATAAAAAATTATAATTTTTTATAAATTACACAAGCCCACAGACAGACACATTCCTTTGTGTTTTCATGTGGTTATGCCAAGCCGCAGAATCCTTACTTTGAACCGATAAAATAAATCAGCACTTATAAATTTTCTGCAAAGTAACACCCATTTCAGCCGGCGAGCGTGAAACATGCACACCTGCGGCTTCAAGGGCCTTGAATTTCTCTTCGGCGGTTCCTTTTCCACCAGAAATAATTGCACCGGCATGCCCCATACGCTTACCTTTTGGTGCTGTGGCGCCAGCAATGAATGCCACAACCGGTTTTTTAAACTCACGTTTAATATACTCGGCCGCCTCTTCCTCAGCTGTTCCACCAATCTCACCAATCATAACAACTGCTTCAGTATCTTTATCAGCATTAAAGGCTGTAAGTACGTCCAGAAAATTTGTTCCATTAATTGGATCGCCGCCAATACCGACACAAGTGCTTTGCCCAATGCCAAGCTGTGTGAGCTGAAAAACTGCCTCATAAGTTAATGTTCCAGAACGCGACACAACACCAACCTTACCTGGTTTATGTATGGAACCCGGCATAATTCCAATTTTACTTTGTCCAGGCGTAATAATGCCAGGACAGTTTGGTCCAATTAGTCTGCATTTTTTACCCTGAAGAGCGCGCTTCACTCCAAGCATATCCCTTACAGGCACACCTTCAGTGATACAAATAATTAAAGGAACCCCAGCTTCTGCGGCTTCACAAATTGCATCAGCTGCTGCAAATGGTGGAACAAAAATAACACTTGCTGTTGCACCAGTTTTTGCAACGGCCTCTTCTACTGTATCAAAAACAGGAAAACCTTCGTGCATTGTGCCCCCCTTACCTGGGGTAACACCACCTACAACCTGTGTGCCGTATTCTTTGCAACCGATTGCATGAAAGCAACCCTGTTTACCTGTAATGCCCTGAACAATTAATTTTGTGTTTTTATCTAACCAGATTGACATAACTTATACTCCTTCCTTTGAAGCTTTAACAACTTTCGCTGCAGCCTCTGCAAGTTCTGTTGCAGGAATTATTTTTAAGCCTGAATCAGCAAGAATCTGTTTGCCCCTCGCAACATTTGTACCCTCAAGTCTGACAACCAGTGGAACCTTAATTGAGAGTTCTTTTGCTGCAGTAACAATACCTTCAGCAATAATGTCACACCTCATAATTCCGCCAAAAATGTTAACCAAAATAGCATTAACACTTGGATCTTTTAGTATGATTCTAAAAGCGTGAGTTACGGTTTCAAGATCTGCACTTCCACCAACATCAAGGAAATTTGCAGGATCCCCACCATGAAGCTTAATAATATCCATGGTACTCATTGCAAGACCCGCCCCATTAACCAAGCAGCCAATATTACCATCTAAGGCAATGTATGAGAGGTCATATTTTTTTGCTTCAATGTCTTGTTGGTTTTCTTCCTGAAGATCACGCATTTCAAGAATGTCCTTGTGACGATACATTGAATTATCATCAAAATTTAATTTCGCATCAAGCGCCACCAAGTTTCCCGCTTTTGTAACAATAAGTGGGTTGATTTCAACTTGTGAGCAATCATCTTCTAAAAAGCACTTATAAAGTTTTCCAAAAAGTGCAACTGCTTCTTTGTAAGTAGCGCCAGTAAAACCTAGTTTTTTGGCAAGTATGCGACCATGAAATGGCCAGTAACCAAGTGCCGGATCAATGGCAACTTTGAAAATCTTTTCGGGAGTTTTTGCAGCAACTTCTTCAATTTCCATCCCACCTTCTGTAGAGGCCATAATTACAACTTGTGATAATGCGCGGTCAATAACGAGCCCAACATAAAGTTCACGTGCAATTTGTGAGCCTTCCTCTATCCAAATTTTATGAACCTTTTTTCCCTTGGCACCAGTTTGTGGTGTAACAAGAACTTTACCCATAATATCTTTAGCTGCAGCACTTACTTCATTAATACTTTTGCAAAGTTTCACACCACCAGCTTTACCGCGCCCACCTGCGTGTATCTGTGCCTTAACAACATAGACACCTTGATCTAATGTTTTTGCAGCTTCAAGCGCACGCGCGCCAGCGTTTGGTCCTTCTTCAATAAGACGGCCCTTAGGTACTGCTACCCCATGTTTGTTCAGAACCATTTTGGCCTGATATTCATGTATATTCATATTCGTCCTCCTGGAGTTTTTAAGTTGTTTGAATATTAATTAAAACAAAAACCTAACTCAAATCTCACGAAGATTAACCCGCCGTAATCTTTTAAAAACAATTGTATTTGAAACTTTAGTAAATGGGGGGAGAATTTGCAATGGTGTTATTTAAGGAATGTCTTGGGTGCGGCGCGTTTTTTTGCCAATATTAGATACAGTTTTTTGGACGCAAAGGGCCATCTTTGCTTTGATTAGCAAAATTTTCCACGTGAGCTAGCTAAGATTAATACTTTTTTTCGAGAAGCTGTACCGCTAGCAGAATATCCACAAACACCTGGACCGAAGCTGTGGTGCTTGTTCCACGGTTTTTTACAATATCTTTTATTGGTGAACCATCTTGAAAATTCCCAATCTGTTTTTGCTTACTTAATGTAAGCGCACGATTTTCAACAATTGCAGAACCCCTGACACATCATCTGCACTGTTTGCAGGTGTTGCACCATCAACTTTAGCCTCTGTTTGTGGAATTGCTAGAAGTGACAGTATATTACTTTGTGATTAGTTTTTTCATTTCTCTCTATCTCCTCAACGTTTGTAAGTGATACTTGCAAAGCCACAATGACAAAAGCAAGTGCCCATTATTTTTATTTATTAAAAGTTTTGTGATCCAATGATGCCTGTTACACCAGCTACCGTTTCAATTTGTGAATCAGGATAAAGCTCTTTTTGCGTGCCTGTATTTAATGCAGGATCATTATTATTTTCCTGTTCAATTAAAAGTGCTAGTTCGTGTCTTACCCCAATTGAGCGAAAAAATCAGGCCGCCTTGCCTAAGTTAGTCTGAACT
>CAZQUK010000142.1:0-8976 GCA_964596435.1 uncultured Oligoflexia bacterium | reverse complement strand
AACAGTAACGCTTATGTATTAACAACAACAAACAGTGCCGACACTATTTGTAACAAACCACCTTCGCGCTATATTCCTGCGGCAATAAAAAATGAAGTATTAAAACGGGATAACTATTCGTGCTCTTATGTTGACCCACTGACAAAGCGGCGTTGCAGCTCACAACATGGAATTGAAATTGACCACAAAAAACCATTTTCCTGGCAGGGCACACACTCTGTTTCAAATTTACAAGTTTTGTGTTTTCAACATAATAAATGGAAGGGTACAAAAAAAATGTAGGAACTGGGGCAAACCAGACCGGAGCGAAGCAGGAACATGCCAGCACAATTGTTAAGACCCTGTATCTGTAACTATACGTATCTAAAAAATAAAAAGTATATTGAAAACAATGCTAAGGTGCGTCATAATATTACCGATAAGTGTTATGCAGGAACGTTTATTATGAATGGACTCAAAAAAACTTATAAATTATTGATGATTGTTTGTGTGGCGTTTGTATTTTGTTTTTTTTCACAAAAATCATTTTCCACAGAAAAAAAAGTTCTAAAAAAGAAAAGTGATTGCCAAAAGCTTAAAAAATTTTACAAACCTACAATTGATTTTCAAGTACCAAAAGAAAAACAACTGCATCATGAGGTTAAAAAAATAAATAGTAATTTTGGAATTGAGCTTGAGCAAAGAAGAACAAGTGTGTTTGTTTCTTGGGATAGGCAGGTTACAACCCAAACATGTATTCCAATATCTGAAGCGTTTATGCCGAATGTTGACATCTATACTTCTAATACAAGAAATCAGCAGGGCGAGCTTATAAGTCATACGGTCGGCCTAGGTGTGGCATTCTAGAAAACTCTAGAAATTTAAACCTAAAGAAAGTGACCACAGCCTTTTACCTAGGGTTTGATATGCGGAACTTGCTTCAATTCCCCAAGTATCAAAATAAAAGTCTGCAAAAAATGCGCTTAATTTGCTCTATTGGTGGCTTTATGGGAGGCACGGGTGGGGTTTGATCAAGTCTGTCTAAGATGGCCTTTAATGCCTTTTGAATTTCTGCCATCTGGCCTTCAAGCGCTGCCATATCTTTGCTCCATATTTCTTAGAAACAGGCACTTGCCCGCGCAGAATAAGTTGCCTCGAAGCGCCCCTCCCGACTTGGACACCAAAAAAATTAAACTGGTGGTATTCCGTATAGTTGTGGCTTAACGCTATGTAACATAGGCACTACACTGCCATCTGGGGTGTGGAGTTCTCGAGTTTGGGAGCGGAGCGACAGCCCAAGAACCTCATAGATAATTTTAGCTTCCGCCGGCTTGTTGCGATCCATCTCAAAAACACGATTCGTCTTTTTTTCTTGGAAATTATTTTTTCGCAGCCGCGAAGTGCATCGTGAATTTGAGTCGTCGTAAGCCTCCAACGGGTACGAAACGGGTGCGTTTTATCTGATCGGCTAACAGGCATTGGGACGAATACGTAATTACCATTCCCATAATATTTATGGGTTACGTATTGTGTTAAAAATAGATTTAATGTACTACCCCAATTGAGCGAAAAAATTCGCTCTAACTTCAAAAAATGTCTTATTTTTGGTTAAAAAATGTGCATTTTTGAAAAATTAAAACCCGCTAAAGAAGAGATAAAAAAATCCACTTTTAAAAAATAAATGGAGTCAAAACAAGTCGTTTTTAAGAGAAATGCACCTTTTTATTACTCAATTGGGGTACTATAGAATAATAATGGTTACCAAAAATCTACAAAACAACTCATTCAAAAAACTTTTTAAGATTGCCAATTCTCAATTGGGATACTTTACGGCAAAGCAAGCTGTATCATCAGGAATTCCAGACAATAACCATGCATATCACGTTAAGGCTGGGAATTGGCAAAAAATGATGCGTGGAATATATCGACTCTCAAATTATCCTGAATCAGAATACTCCCAGTTGATGGAGCTTTTTCTCTGGTCGCGCAGCATAAAAGACAAACCACTGGGCGTATTTTCTCATCAGACTGCACTGAGCCTGTATGAGCTGTCAGACGTGAATCCGTCAAAGATTTCCATGAGTGTGCCTGAGAAGTTTCAAAGAAGAAGCAAAAAGCCTGCAGTTCTTGTTTTATATAAACAATCCCTCACAAAAAAAGACTATAGAGAATTCATGGGTTTTATGGTTACAACACCACTAAGAACAATTATAGATGTAATTACGGCTGGCGAAATAGCCAGGGAATTTATTTCTCAAGCAGTCAGACAGGCTATTGAACGTGGGATGATTACACGAAGAGAAATCGAACAGAACAAGATAATAAAAAAATACATGGAGAAAAAGTGAGCAAATATAATTCTGCAATGTCTTTTAAATCCGCGCTGCAAGAACGACTCAAAAAACTTGCCATCAAAGGAAAAGACATTCAAAGATTGCAACGTCAAATAGCCTATGATCGTTTATTGTGCCGCTTGTTCATCGATAAAGACATCCAATGGATTCTAAAAGGTGGACATGCTGTGGAATTAAGAATTCACGAGTCGAGAGGCACAAAAGACATTGATCTTGCACTTAAGGACATGAAGCCATTTAAAAAAGATGGACAGATAAATAAAGAAGCTATTTTTGATCTACTACAGGAAAAGGCTTCGATTGACTTAGATGATTTTTTTGTTTTTACAGTAGGAAAACCCATTATGGATTTAGATGCAGCCCCATATGGTGGAGCAAGATTTCCCATAACTGCCAGTCTAGCGGGAAAGGCTTTTGTAAAATTTCATATGGATGTTGGGGTTGGTGATATATGGCTTGAGCCGCATGACCAAATTGAGTTGTTGCATGACTGGCTTGGGTTTGCAAACATCAAAACACAAACAATCCCTCTTATCAGTAAAGAGCAACATTTTGCCGAAAAAATTCATGCCTATACCATAATAAGAGACAGTGGTTTTAATTCCAGGGTTAAAGACCTTGTCGATCTGGTATTATTGATTAACGACAAAAACATTAATTTGATCACACTTAAGAAAGCAATTGCTGAAACCTTCAAGAGACGCAATACACATGCATTGCCAAAGACACTCCTTCCACCACCCAATGAATGGGAAAAACCATTTGCTTTTATATCAAGTGAATGTGGTCTTACGACAAACATGCAAAAAGCATTTTCCTTGCTTGAAGAATATTATCTTAAAATATTTGCATGATATGATATCGGCTTTACAGCCGAGGATTTCTCAGTAGTTGCAGTGGTACTAAAAGGCATTGACACTTTTGCTATGGATGAAGAATATGTAGAAGGTTCATGGCAATGCGTGTTTGTGTCATGTCCCAAAAAGGTTTTGAATACTCGAAATATCCGGCGGCAAGATTGCGCAAAACGCCAGTTAAGTATGGTATAAGTTTTTCATGTTCAGTGGGTAAGATTCGAAGGATTTCACCGCGAAGTTCAAGAACGGCTCGGTAGGTACGGGCACAATGCATGAAAGTTTGGACAGTATTTTGAAAATACTTAAAGAAAATAATCAGTTGAGGATGCCGGATGGAAGATTTTTGGAAATCTCGCAGACGCACTAAGTTATAAATCCCAAATCAACATCCGTTGGAGTTCTGCATATCTATACCCATATTTATCCAAATGTTTAGTTGAATATATGGCTATTTATGGATATATTTATGGATATGGAGTTGATTGAGAAAAAAATAAATATTACGACTAAGATATTAAAACTCATTTCTGAACTTGAAGAATTCAAGGGAAGCTTTTCGTCATTGTCTAACCTTGCCCCAGATAAATTAAATAGTCTAAAAAAAATTGCAACTATTGAGTCTATTGGTTCTTCAACTAGAATCGAAGGGGCTAAATTATCTAACGATGAGATCAAAGCCTTACTGACAGGTATTGAGATTAAATCATTTAAAAATAGAGATGAGCAGGAAGTCGCAGGCTATTCAAGACTCATGAATATGTTTTTTGATAATTATGATAAAATAAAATTTTCAGAGAATATAATCAAACAATTTCATAAAGAACTATTATTTTATGCCGCTAAAGATATTCACCACAGGGGAGAATATAAAAAAATAAGTAATCGTGTTGAAGCTTTTGATGAAAAAGGAAAAAGTGTTGGAATAATATTTGAAACAGCCACTCCATTTGAGACTCATTTAAAAATGGAAAAACTTGTTGGGTGGCTTACAAAATCGCTGGATGATACAGAAGTACATCCTTTGATTATAATTTCAATTTTTGTTGTAACCTTTCTTGCAATACATCCATTTCAGGATGGTAATGGTAGACTTTCAAGGGCCTTAACAACATTGTTACTCCTCAAAAGTTCGCATAAATATGTGCCATATGCTTCTCTTGAAAAAGTTATTGAGGAGAACAAAGACAACTATTATCTTGCTCTTAGAAATGCTCAGGTTGAAAAAGATAACTCATTTGATGGACTAACTGAATGGATTACATTCTTCCTTGAATGTCTTGTAAAACAAAAAAATGTACTCTCTAAAAAGATTGAAAGAGAAAAATTATTAAAATCACTCCCTAAACTTTCCGAAGACATTATTGACCTATTAAAAGAGCACGGTAAACTTTCCCTAAGGGAAGTAGTAAGATTAACCAAAGCAAATCGCAATACAGTGAAAGCTCATCTTTTTAGACTTGTTGCTGATAATCAAATTAAAAAGGATGGGATCGGCAAGGGGACGATTTATTTTTTATGAATATTATTTATGAAAATTTAGACTTTGGCAATGATGACGAAATCTTCTAGGCTGCAAAGATGCATGAGCTATGCCCTCAATACTGGATTGATAATTTTGAACTGGACTCAAAACAAATTATTACAGAAACAAGAAAATGATTGAATACCATTTGAATTTTGGGTTTAAATCTGGAAAACTTGAGATGATCAAAGATTTATAACTACCTTAACCACACTATGTTTTATTAAAGTGCAAGTGATCCGCTTGGGGAGCCAACAATCTTTAAATGTTGTCCCTTGGCGACTCGCAATGCCATATCGATCAATTGTTTTCGGGTTTTATGATCATGGGACTCATCCAAGCGTTTTTGAAGAGCCACATATTCAGCAATGTCTTTTTGAATGATCGCTGAATCCCATTGTAATCTTAACCAAGCGCATTCGCTTTCGTTCCAAAGTGAAAAAATCTCATGCATAGGGCCCTCCATAATATATTCGATCTCGCTCCAGTTAGAATAATGTCTGAAGTTGTATTGAGTGGGAGCTTGACCAAGAAATATCGGAACTATATAAAGATTATTAAAAACTAATTCTCGAAATTTGATCTTGGCATTTTTTTCATCACCTGATCTCAAAAGAACAAGCGTCCAGCACAAATGATTAAAGGCCTCGGGAACATCATCAGGAAACGCCTCTTTATACCACCTGTATGATTTGGCGGCTCCTTCGACATCTCCAAGAAGCATATAAAGTTGTCCAAGTAAAAAACGCTTGCCAGCTCCATCGTCATGGTTTGGATTTTTGAATGCACGTTCATAACGTCGAATTCGCTCACGGATCTTCTTTGGGTCGGTTGGGAAAAATGAGTTATTATCAGTGCTGTTTGTCATCTCTTTTTTTTCTCAATCCTTGCCAAGCCCTTCTTTGTTAGACGGTATTTTTGAAAACGACTGTTGGGCTTTTTAGGTATGGTTTGCTCTATAAATCCTGCCTTTAATGCTGGATGCAGATAGTTTTCTCTAAAAGTGTGTTTGTGCTTTAATTTCAATACCTTAAGTAGACTTGAACTTGCCATTTCGCCTTGTTTAAGTGTTATAAGAAGAAGTTCTATTGGCTCTAGTGACTGGGTCGGTGACTGGGTCGGTGACTGGGTCGGTAGTCTCGCAAGTGTTTGAACGAACTGCCCCCCGTCTTGTCGAAACTGAGGGGTAGGCAAACCTACTTTTTCACACTGTGAGATCATATCAAGTGTGCCGGTTCCTGCCTTTTCAATGTACCGGGCAAGAAACAGTGGTTCTGCAAGAAGTGGATTTTTTGGAATGGATGCATGTGGATGTCGTAATGCCTCCGGGGTCAATGAAGGTGGAAGCTCGCCAGGGTTCCATACTTCAAGACGATCCGAAAAAAGCATTACCTGCACTGAGGCATTAGAAGAATAATTACGGTGCGCTACAGAATTTACAATTGCCTCTGCAACAACTTCGCGTGGAATTTCATATTCAACTGGTGCTTGAACATCCTTTGCGCGTGTACCTACAGAACGGGCAATCTTTGACATTACAAAATCAACTGCCTGGTCAACCAGTTCAAACACCGTTCCTTTGTATATTTGATAAGAAGGAATAGGTTTTTGAACTTTGGGTCCGTGAAAATGCATACATTTTACTTCTGAGGTTGTGAGAAACTGCTGTGGATTTTTTCCAAAAAGAAGAACTGCAGCGTGGCTAGGTATATCCCGATCAAGAAGATTCAAGTGAATCATCGCCTTCCTCATAGGAGTATCAGGACCTAAAGCAAAGCCCCTGTTTCGTTTCGCAGCTACTAAAAAATCGGAGAGTTTTTCAACAGACAAATCGGAAATATCCGCTCTTAAACAGGCTGAGGCATCAAAAGGAAGCGTTCTTAGTAAGCCCATTCTTTCCAAATGCTCTACCAAACCCGCATACACCGATACGGTAAGTTCGGGAGTAGAGTTAAAGCGCCTGCGAATCAATTGATTTCCTGCTTTTTTTATCAAAGTTTTCATTTTAGGATGACGAGAGTGTTCATCTGTTCCCTTGATAAATATTAGACGTTCCTTGTTTTTTTCTGTTGCCTTGTCAAATTCATGTTCTGTTGGTGAAATGCCATCAGAATCCTCATAACCATATTCATTTCCAAGCAAACCAATGTAAATATCCGCTCGCGCTACTTCTTTATGATAAACTTCACTAGCCTGTCTTCCTGATGCAGGTAAATCCTCAAACAAAAATACTTCGAAATATCGACCAAGAAGTGGGTCACCGTGGATATAGTCTTTTAGTATTCGTCGTTCTTCAGATAATTCCTTCTGAACAGAGCTAATAAAAATCTTACTTTTGTCCTTCAAGCCTTACATCTCCTATAATTTTCATCAATTGGATTTAAAAACTAATACAGCAGAAAACCATTAATGAATACTGCAAAATGGCTCATAAATTAAGCACTTTTCACCGAGCGCTAAAAAAACAGCTTTCAAATTTAAAAAACAGGAGTATCATCCGACGGATCTGGTTCAGATCAAGGGCAGCTCTTGGGAGGTTTTATGATAAGGAAGAAAAACAGTCTTTCTTGGGAAAAGCGCATTGAAAACGTTCTTATGCTTGGAACATTCATTGCATGGAATGAGACCTCGGTGTTTTGTAGTGAACTTGATCGCACACTGGAAGAATTATCCGCGTACGCTGATAAAAACCCAAAGAATGGGCTTAACATTTTTGAGCTTTTCATGGGTGGTTGTCTCACAAAATGCGAAGAAATTGATGATTCTGGTGGAGATCTTGGCATGTTCATGGATGATATCATTCTTAAGTGGACGCGCTGTTGTGAGACCACCGGCATGAGTGGCGAAAATTTTGTCAGAAAGCTTTCTCACTGGAAAAAAGTGGATCATTATGGATTCTACTCAGACATTGAAATGACGGTTATCCCTGTGCTTGGTAAAAATTTCAGGTTAGCACTTGAAGAGACACTTATAAAACGTCTTGAGCAGATTAAGATTGAAGCCAATCAGAAACCTGATTTAGATAATACCGATCAGCATAAAACGGATTATAATTGTCAAAGTACGATTTCAACTATCAAGAAACTTTACGCTTCAAGCAGAAATACAAAATCCTTGATCGCTTTTTGTGATGAGCATGGCACTAACGATGAGGACTGTCTTAATATTGCCACAATATTTCACAGCAAAAAACAAAACGACAAAGCTCTTGAATGGGCCAAAAAGGGATTGGCCTTAATATCCACTGCACATAACTCAAAAGAGTCTGAACTCAAGAAACTTCGTCGGAATATACTTTCTGATAGTGGCAAAAAAAACGAAGCACTTGACGATGCGTGGTTGGAATTTACCAAGTATCCCTCCATATATTCACTGGAAATTGTTTTTGAATTTGTGTCTCCAAAAGAAAAATCAAGTTACAAAGAAAAGGCACTTACAATATTTGATAAGACAAATCTTAGAGAAGCCTGTAGTGCATTTATGAGGCTTGGAGAACTGGAGAGACTCGAAAATATAATTTCTAAAACATCAGACAAGGAGCTTGAAAATATTTTTTATGGAGAAGCCATTCAGATGGCCGAAACTATATCAAAGAAGTTTCCAAAGTCTTCAGCACGGATTTACATTGCACAAGCACTTAGAATCCTTGAGGAGAAAAGATCAAAGGCATATTACCATGCACATGATTATTTGGAAAAGGCCAAGGATCTTCTTGAAAAACATGGGCACGAAGACGAATGGGCAAAGTGTGTTGGAAAAATACGAATTGAACATAAGCTAAAATCTTCTTTTATGCCCGGATTTAATGAGATTGTTGCCGGCAAAGGAGCACCCAGGGAACCCACATTTATGGAGAGAGTTGCAAGTAAGCTTGATATGCATGAATAAGAAAGTCATTCCTTATCGGGTGATCGAGTATCACTATACAAAAGGCATTGAGGAGTGCGGAGTTGCCGTATAGTGCGACTCATATCCTTCAACATGCTTCACTCACGGAGTTTTACGATTTTTGCAAAGACCTTTTGCAAACAGCAAAAGTTGCAGGACATCGTGATCTTCGTGCAACAGAAAAGTATGCGAAGGTTCGTGATGATAGGGTTGTCCAGACTCAAAAAGAGATGGACAAAAAACTCTCTTCTTTGTTCCCCTCAAGTGGGGCCTCGACCCTCACGACGGGAGACAAAGGGAGACAAATCGGAAATTATGAAGACCCCGAATTTTTTTCTGAAGTGCAACTAATTGGAATGATTGAGAAAGCGTAAGT
>CAZQUK010000141.1:0-9010 GCA_964596435.1 uncultured Oligoflexia bacterium | reverse complement strand
GTTTTGCGGTAATTTTGGTTCCTTTTTTAAGTCTCAGCATTTTTTGAATTTTGTTCATTATAAAACTGTCTTGATTAACAATACGTAAAAAATCCGCCCATGGAATTTCTGAATCAAAAGAAAACGTTATTGGATATTTTTCGTTTTTATATTTAAATGAAAGTTCTTTATTGTATTTCCAAAATGCGTCTGAATTGGACGATGTGGCCTGTATTTCTGAGGCTGATGAAGTGTCTGATGTGGATGAAGCGGCCAATGTGGCCAAAAAATCGGGACTAAAAAGCTTAATACACTTTGAGTTTTGTAAGCCGGCAAAAACACTTGTTGAAATTAAAACTACAAACGTAAGCGCGAAAATTAAAAAAGTTTTTTTATTAAATTGTGACAATTGTGTTTTTAAATTCATAGTTACTTTCTAAAAAATGGGCCCTTTCGTTTGTTGGCATAGTCCTTCGTTGTGCTTTGGGTGTGTGGTGCGGCGCATTATAATATAGTTTCGTGTCGAAAGCAAGGGGACTCAGATAACTTATCAATTATCTTCAAAGATTTCAGCGAGTTTTGAGCCACTGTTTGGCTTTATGAGAATGATCTTAACAATTAATGATTATTTGCAAAAAATTCACTCGGTTTTCACAACATTCGTATCGCAGCTTTTATGTTTGAAGCTTCCCGTAATTACAAATTAACTTTCCAAACTAACCTCAATACCAGGCTCCTCACTCAATCCAAGCACAAGCGGTTTTAAGCCTCTTTTGCCTGCAAGAAGTAATACTTCATCTTTTTCGCTTTGAGAGGCATCTGTGTTTAGCCAGACCAAAAGAACATCCGACTGCATGGCACCTGCACCCTTTACACCCAGAACACCAGGCAATAAACTCATGGCCTTGCGATCCTCATATGCTTCGCCAAGTTCCCAGCCAACTGAATGCAAAACATCAGCATACTTTGTTAAAAGCTCGCCAAATTTCACTACATTCATATCAGCCACCACCTCAACCGCTTCTGATACCAATGCGCCAAGTTCTTCTAATGTGGATTTGTAGGCCCCAGGAAAACTTGCAATCTTTTGTTTATCACCAAGAGACATTAAATGCTCATGTGTTGCAACCTTGCGTCCGGCCTTATGACTTGCCTGAAACACCCATAAATTATTCCACGGAAACGTAAGATCAAGTTTTTTAACCGTCATACTGTCGGGATAAAAACAGACAAAGCCACCAGTAATTTGTGCAACAAGGTCCGCTCCACTTGGTACGGGTCCTTGAATCTTTCTTTCTGATAAAATTTTTCTGTAAAACTTCCATGCCGACTCTGCTGTAGCATTTTCGTTTAAAGAATAATATAGGAGCGCAAACTCAGCCGACGACCCACCAAGTCCACCATCTCCCTTATAAGGGTCAATAAATTTAAATTCTATTTCATTATCAATTTTGGCTTTATCTATCTGTCCCCTCTTAATTACTTCCTTGATAAAAAGTTCAGCCGGGCTCCCCTCACTAAAGGGAATTTTATGTTTTTCATCAGGCGCCTTTGGATGTGAAAAAATTTTAAGCTCAAAGCGGGGTGGCAATGCGGCCAAAAGTGCAGGATAACCATCAAGCACCGCATACTCACCAAGTAAAAAAATCTTGCTTGGAATATTTGCTGATGAAAGAAGTTTTGGAGGTTTAACTGACGCCTGGTCTGACATTGTAATTTTTCCTCAAACCGTTTGCACGCACAAGCCCCAACACCTCTTTTGCTCTGGAAATATTAATAACCTTTCCTTCTTCTAAAAACTTACAAAGGGGCTCTCTGACTTGTTCAATTTCATCACCAACGGCTCCAGCAGCAAGCGCCAGATTTCTTGCATGAAGAAGCATGTGCCCCATAACAATACCGGTTGTTGCCAGCGCCTTTAGTGCACCAAGGTTCTGCACGAGCCCCACAGCTGCAACAATTTTTGCAAGCTCATCGGCAGTTTTAACACCTAATATTTTAAGCGCAATTTTTGCAAAAGGATGAATCTTGGTGACTCCACCCACAATACCTAAAGCTAAAGGTACTTCAATTTTACCCGTCAGATCTGTTCCATGCATTTCCCAGCTTGTTACGGGCTGGTATTTTCCGGTGGTTGCCGCATAGGAATGAACCCCAGCCTCAACTGCGCGCCAATCATTACCCGTTGCAATTAAAAGCGCATCCATTCCGTTCAGAACCCCTTTATTATGGGTTGTTGCCCTATAAGGATCCGTCTTTGCAAATAAGGAGGCCTCTGCAATTCCTTCTCCAACTGACACATCAATATCTGACATTACAATTTCTGCTGTAACAAGTTTCCCATCAACAAGGTTTGATAATATACAAAGACCTACTTTTTCTGACGTAAGCTCTTCAATCTTGGGTTTTAAATATTCACATATCTGGTTAATTATATTTGCACCCATAGCATCTTTAGGGTCACAAAGCACGTGGATGACAAGCATTCTAAGATCAGAGTCCTCACGCTCCAAATTTCTAAAAGTAATATCCTTAACTCCACCACCACGTTTAACGAGTCCGGGCAGACAATAATTGGCCTGCTCAATAAGAAGCGAGCGATTTTCATGAAGAATTTTCTGGGCGCGAAATACATCTCTTACCCTGGGAAGCTGAATCTGCCCAATAATAAGGTTTCCAAGCGTTTGTGTTCTAATAAAGCCCTTGTTTCTTACCCACTTCGCTGTGGCACTGGCAGAAGCGATTATGGAGGTTTCCTCAACAACCATCGGAATAAAGTAATCCTTGTTATCGATTCTGAAATAATTTGCCACACCAAATGGCATAGGAAAGTAGCCAATAACGTTTTCAATAAGATTTTCTGCCACATCAATTGGAATATGCGTTTTTCCTGAAAGCAGAGCAACTTCCTCTTCACTCAACCCAGAGAATTCTTTTAATTTTTCAATTCGCTCCTCTGGTGAAAGGTGACGAAATTTCTTTTCTTCAATTATTTTGTTTTTTTCCTTCATGATGCAAAAACTCCGTCAGATGCTATTCTACTCTTCGCTAAGAGCCTCGCCCCCATAAACAATGCAACCTTTAACTTGTAAATCATTAATGCTACTTGAGCCAGTACAAAAAAGTGCCACTCTAAGTTCAAACTCCTGAAGCTCCATCCACTCAAGCAGGGCCTGCTCACCTTTAAGTGCCTCTTTTAATGCCGGCTGCGCATACCCCACGCGTGAGGCCCCAAGTGCCAATAATTTTGCAGCATCAAGCCCGCTCCTAACACCTCCTGAACCCCAAAGCTCAACATTTTGTGGTAGAATTTTTAGCGCAAAATACAAAGAACTCACAGTGGGTTCACCCCAGTTTTTATAGCTCTGGGCCGCGTTTCTTAAAATGCTATTTTTTGACGCACGCCCACCCTCAACCCTGCCCCAATGAGTTCCTCCAAGTCCACTCACGTCTAAGGCTGTAAGTTTTAAGTCTTTTATTCGGTTAAGGGTGTTCTTCGAAAAACCACAGCCCGTTTCTTTTAATACAACAGGAACATCAAGCTCATTGCATACCTTCTCAAGAGCTAAAAGCCCCCCCTTAAAATTAGGGGTCCCCTCTTTTTGTAAAACTTCCTGTAATGGATTTGTGTGAACAACTAGCGCTTGTGCCTTTAAATTTTTAACTATTTTCTTGATGTCACTTATGGGGGATGAAATTAACTGCGTAACACCAATGTTAGAAAATATTTCAAGATCCTTGAACTTATTTCTAAAAGACTCCCATTCGTTTTTATCGGAACTCAGTTCCCTCCTTTGAGAACCAACCCCCATCGCCCACCCACGTTTTTGACATGCACAACCAATAATTGAGTTTATTTGAGTTGCTTTTTGATGACCCGCGGTAATGCCTGAAATAAAAAAAGGAGTTTTGATTTTTTTTCCAAAACTCACAGTATTAAGTTTAATTTCTTCAAAATTCAAATCCGGCAAAGCTTCATGTGCAAGATAGACTTTCTCAAAACCACCCATATCAGTTGCCTGACTTGAAGGATCTAGCGACTTTTCAATATGCTCACGTTTTCTATTCTCAAAACACTCTTGGGTTTCAGTATCAAGGTCAGTATTCATAATAATGTACTATTTCGGTCCGCTTTAGCTTATTTGCTCTTTTTCGTGCGTTGTATATCGAATTTATGAATTCTTCCACTTAAAGCTTTACAAAAAACGAATAAATTTTATTTTTTTTATAGGAAATGCACTAGATCAAGCTTATTCAATAACTTATGGGTTCAAGAAGTCAGCAAATCAATAATCAGACCACGGTTAAACCTCATAAAAAGATGGGTTCACTTGTTCGTAACTTATTATTTTTCCTGATTGTTGTGGCACTCGTATTTCAGATTCTGTTTTTTTCGCCCTCATCACTTGAAAGGGACGACTCCACACCAATTGAATCAGATGAAATTATTAAAAGCCTTGAGAGTAAAAGACCAAAACAATTTTTAGCCCCAGGCATTCCAAGAGATGCCGTGCCAGAATATTCTGTTGAAGGTTTTGAATACGCATCAACCGATAAAAACCAAAAAGAATGGTACATTACTTCAAAAGTCGCGCACATTTACGACAAGAATGAACTTGTTCATTCCGAACAAATAATTGCTTATTTGTACAATCCTGAGGGCACAACCACCAAAGTAGAGGGTATTGAAGCCAAGTACTTCATGGGGAAAAAAAACCTCGAGGTTTTTGGAAACGTTCGCACAACTTTTCCTGACGGTTTTAAGGTTGTCAGCGACTACTTAAGATACCTTCCTGATGAAAGAAAACTTGAAATTCCACCCGAACATGTTTCAAGCGGTGAAGGGTTAAATAAAGAAGGAATTCACATACTTTTTAAATCAAAGGGACTTGAATCTTTTTTTAATGATTCAAGAATTTTCTTAAAACAAAATGTTTATTTTAAAATGTCAAAACCAGTCTCAAAAAAGGCAAAAAACTCCGTGGCCGACTACACGGAGATATACTCTGACCAATGCACGGTTTACCGCCCTAAAAACCTTGCAGTATTTACTATGAATGAAAACAGGGCGGATGAAGATCGTTTTGTAAAAATCCACCAGCCGGATCTTTATGCCAATTCTAGGATTGCCGATCTTTTTTACGGCGACTTTGAAGAAATCATCAACTACATGATTTTAAAAAGGGATGTCCTGATTCAGGAAAAAGTTGATAAGGAACTTCGTTATGCCACGGGGGGCCAGGCAGATTTTGACACCCAAAAAAATCTAATTGTACTTAAAGATTATCCCCAAGCATATCAGGGCCATGATACTATAATTGGTGATATCATCTATTTTTACAGGGATACTGACATAATTGAGGTAAAAGAAAGCAATGCATTCAGCGCACCAGAATAATAACGATAATTCCACCACCCCAGCAAAAAAAAGGCACCTCGAGGTTAGAGCTCTCGTTAAAGCCTTCAAGGGGCGCACGGTTGTTCATGATGTTAATTTTGAAGTTACTTCAAACCAAATCGTTGGACTGCTTGGTCCAAACGGGGCCGGAAAAACCACATCTTTTTATATGGTGGTAGGACTTATTAAAGCCGATTCCGGTGAAGTTCTGCTGGATGAACACGAAATCTCAAAGTGGCCAATGCACAAGCGCGCACAAAACGGAATATCCTACCTCCCACAAGAAGCCTCAGTATTTAAGCGCCTTAGTGTTGCCGAAAATATTATGGCCGTTCTAGAAACTCTGGCTCTTAACCAAAAGGATCGCCATTCAAGACTTCAAACACTACTTGACGAATTCAGTCTTAACCCAATAGCCAATCAAAAAGCTTTTACATTATCCGGTGGTGAGCGAAGGCGCGTCGAAGTAGCAAGGGCCCTTGCTCTTGACCCAAGCTTTTTGCTCTTAGATGAACCTTTTGCCGGTGTTGACCCGCTTGCGGTTATAGACATCCAAAAAATGGTAACAAACCTAAAACACAGGGGTATTGGTATTCTCATTACCGACCATAACGTGCGCGAAACATTAAAAATTTGTGATTTGGGATATATCCTTAGTGATGGTAAAATATTAATCAAAGGTTCACCTAGCGAAATAGCAAGGGATCCCAAAGCGCGGGAAAAATATCTGGGTGAGGACTTTCAACTTTAGAGTATTATTTTTGACAAAAGGTTATCTTTGTTAATTAAAGTAGGAACAAATGGGAATTGAACTTAAGCAAACTTTAAGACTCAGCCAGCAGCTTGTTATGACACCACAGTTGCAACAAGCCATAAAACTCCTGCAACTCAATCGTCTGGAGCTATCGGAGGTTGTTAATCAGGAACTCGTTGAAAACCCGATGCTTGAGGAAAACACTGATTCTATCGATTCTTCTTCAGACTCAAGAATAACTGATCCATCCTCCGAACAACAGCGTGATGAAGACTCGCAGATAAAAGCCCTTACTAATGAAGAAAAACTTGTCGCCGGAAAAGACGATTTCAATTGGGAAGCATACATTGAGGATTTTAATTCATCATCAAGCTCCCCTTCCCCGTCAATGAAAGACATCAATAGTGATCTTCCAAGTTTTGAAAGCATTCTGACCAAAACATCTACCCTTGAAGATCATTTGACCTGGCAATTATCCATGGCCGTTTTATCCGATGATGAAAAAGATTTCGGTGAGCTTGTAATTGGAAATCTTTCTCAAGATGGCTATTTAAAGGCAAACCTTGAGGATCTGGCAAAAGAATCGGGGCTTGACCCAGAGGATGCAGAAGAGGTGCTAAAAATTATTCATAATTTTGACCCAGTGGGTGCCGCATCAAGAACACTCGGGGAATGTCTGCTGGCGCAGGCAAGGTTTATTGAGCCACCCCAGCCGATGGTAATTAAAATAATTGAAGAACATTTGCATAATCTTGAAAAAAAGAATTATCCAGCCATTGCCAAGGCTCTTAAGACCCCAATTAACGATGTAATTCATGCTGTAAAACTAATACTGGAACTTGAACCAAAACCGGGAAGAGCTTTTCAGACATCAGAAACGCGCTACATCACTCCAGATATTTACGTTTATAAGGTTGGAAACGAGTATGCAATAGTGCTAAACGAAGAGGGCCTTCCAAGACTCAGGGTTTCCCCGTACTACAAGAACATCCTGTCAGCAGCCAAGAAAGATTCAAATAAAAACACAAAAGAATATGTTCAAGAGAAGCTTAGATCCGCGATCTGGTTAATACGTTCAATTGCTAACCGCCAAAAAACAATTTATAAGGTCACAGAAGCAATACTCGAAAGACAACACGATTTTTTTGAAAAAGGTGTGCAATTTTTAAAACCCATGGTTTTAAGGGACGTTGCCAACGATATCGGCATGCACGAATCAACAATTTCACGGGTTACAACCAATAAATATGTACACACGCCGGTTGGTATTTTTGAATTAAAATATTTCTTTAACTCAAAAATAGGAACAACAAACGGCAGCGAATCGTTTGCAAGCGAGGCCGTAAAAGAAAAACTAAGACAACTCGTTTCAGGCGAAAACCCCAAACGCCCCCTTTCCGATCAGAAGCTGGTTGAGCTTCTCAAAAAAGACAACATCGATATAGCAAGGCGCACCATTGCCAAGTACCGCGATGTGCTTAATATTTTACCATCAAGTAAAAGGAAAAAAGTATTCTAACCTGCGCTATGTTTGTACTACGCTCTTTTGTCTTTAATAATCTCTTTATGCTTTTGAATCTGTTTTTCTATCTTTACAATACCCTGATCAATGGAAGCGTATAAACTGCTCGTTTTGGCCTCACCAAAATAATCCATATTGTTTCCGGTTAAATGGCAATGTGCAATTTGATCCTGTTTTTCTTCACTAAAGGTCCAACGCACAGTTATTTCTCCATTAAAAAATTTTTTAAGTTTGCTGGATTTTTTATCTGCATATTTTTTAATGGCATCATCTGAATTTATTTGTTTAAAATTAATTTCAAGCTGCATAAGACCCCCCTTAATTGTTAGATGAGAGAATATCATATCAGAAATAAAAGATAAAAATTTTGCACAAAATAAGATTCAACTTTTAGCACTTTTTTCGTGACTCTTCTTTTTTTCAAAGTCGCATTCTTTTGTCCTGAATTCTTTTATATCAACAAAACCGTATATCTTTTTTAGAAGCATGTGGTTAACTTGCTCACAAAATTCCTCCATAACAGATTTCTCCATTATTTTAGGAATTGTGAGGTTGTTTTTTCTCAGATAGGTCATATAATCTTGGACAACCTGCGTTACAAAAGTTTTTCTGTCAATTTCTGCATCCTGAAAAGTATATAAATGTTTCTCGAATAACATATAAAGTGGATCCAAGAGCTTGTTTGCACTTTGTTTTGAAGAATATTTAGTCATTATATTAAAACCTCTATACAGAATTTTCGGAAAACCTGGCATAAACCTTGAAAATTAAGATATAAAAACATAATAAAAAGACAAATGTTGCGCCTCGCTAAAAATAGTGAATTTATAAACTTTAAAAAGAAGCTTTCAAAAGCCAAAAGCATACTGTTGTCGTCACATCTTTTGCCCGATGGAGATGGGCTTGGTGCCGAAATAGCGCTTTTCCACTATTTAAAACGCGCACGCATAACCTGCAGCGTGCAAAACCCAGATCCACTACCTTTAAGATATCAGTTTTTGGACCCTAAAAATGAAATACTCATGGATCCAGGTAATCAAAAAACTTGGGAAACTTTTGATCTATGGGTAATTGTAGACACAAACGACCCAAGACGCCTGGGCACACTCTGGCCAGAACTTTCGCTTCTTGCAAAAGAAATAATTTTTCTGGATCACCATCCGTTTTATAAAAATCCTAAGGACCTGAATTCCCCGCCACACGCATCTTTAATTTCAGACACAAAATCCAGCAGCATTGGAGAGATGCTTTACAAACTTTTTAAGGAACTGAACCTTACAAAAATAAATAATGAAATAGCCCTTGGTCTTTATGTGTCCGTCATGACCGATACTAATTCTTTTAGATATGCAAGAAC
>CAZQUK010000140.1:0-9082 GCA_964596435.1 uncultured Oligoflexia bacterium | reverse complement strand
CATTAATTTCCTTAGGATCAAAACTGAGTCCATCAATTATTTTTGTCCGATCAGTATTTATTATGCGAACATCATACTCTGAGGCAAAAACACCGTTACCCGCCTCCAGGGCTACCACCATAAAAAGTGCAAGAAGAATAATTAAATGGATTTTTAATGAACCCGCAATTTTCATTCAAAAATGATCTTACAAATTAATAAAAAAAGCTGCAATTATTTTGAAAATTACCACCGCGTATTCTTGGGCCTGCCATAAAGAAATAAAATTTATTGACACCCCACACACAGGGAACTCTAATAAATGGGTAACAAAAAATTCAATAGCGACTTTATTAGGTGCACAAACCACTCAAGCTTGGAAGATATGCAAAAATAGTTTTTATCACTCTTTTTTTTCATTGGCAGTATTGGCTTGAGTTGCAAGACTGTTAAGATAGCTTACAACATAAGCCCTGACTTCACCAATAAAGTCGTGAAGAACATTTGCGGCCTCTTCAAGCTGAAGTTCGCTGTATTTAGTGTAATCCGCTTTGTTTTGAATAACGTCTGATATTTCTTCAGAAGTAAGACCAATATTCTTTTTTACCCTCTCGGATGACTTCATTTTCAACTTATGGATGATATCCGCCATTGTTGGAACATACGATTTGCCATCCATTTGAGGCGGAAGATACATTCCAGGAAGCGCATATCTGTGTTTTTCCATTTGATCTGATTTTTCCGTGGCATTTGGACCCGGAATTATAATGTCAGAGCTTACCCCCTGAAATTCAGGTGATTTTCCTGATGGGGTAAAAAACATCCCAGTTGTTATTTTCAGTCCAGCACCACCATTAAGGCCAAAGGTGGATTGAACGGTGCCCTTACCAAAAGATCTGGATGAACCAACAACAATCGCCCTACCCCTGTCTTTTAATGCGCCGGCAAGCATCTCAGATGCACTTGCAGAATGCCTATCAACCATCACAACAAGTGGTAGCTTAAAAAAAGGATCACTCTCTTCGGGGATAATTAATGTTTTGCGGTCATTGTTTTCACTTACCATTCCAACAACACCTGGATCCAAGAATATACTTGCAATTGCAACACACTCATTTAGGAGGCCACCGCCGTTTGATCTTAAATCAAGTACTAGACCCTTAATATTGTGTGTAACCATAAGCTCATTGATTGCAAGAAACACTTCTCGCGCCGAGCCCTCATAAAAAGATTCAAGTTTAACCACGCCAAGCAGGCCATCTTCTTTTTGTATGACTTTTGATGAAATCCTAGGGTTTTCAACAAACTTGAGTTTTCTTTTCAGTTTAATGTTTATAAATTTATCGGACCTTTTAACTTCAAAAACTGAAACACTATCAATCGGACCCGAAATCAAATTTTGAGCCTCGGAAAAGCTAAGCCCACCGAGTGACACATTATCGATTTTTGTTATAATGTCGCCTCGGTGAAAGCCAAATTCCTCAGCCAATGAGCCTTCAATTACCTGTTGAATTAATAGCCCCTTAGGGGTTTCCATTATTGCAACACCAATTCTGACCTTTTTATCGGGCTTCATATCGTTGAACTGCCCAAAACTCACAGGCGGCATGTAAGTTGTCATTGTATCCATGCTCTCAAGGTAGCTCTGAATTGCCATGACACCTAGATCCTGGGCAAAAGGCGCTCTTTTAAGTTTATTGTAAAGAAATTCAGTCATCATGAAGCTGTCGGTATTATTTAGCCCCAAGTTTTTAAAGCTGTCATAAAGCGACGCCATATAGTCAAGGGTCCTATCAACCTGTTCTTCAAAAGTTGCTGCAAATTCTTCATCTTTTTTTAGTTCACGCTTCAGGTATGATTTATTCGAAGCCCTTCTTGAAATTTCATTTTTAAATAAGTAGAACTTACCGAAATATGCTTCGTGTCTTTTTAGTGCGGCCCTGTACATAAAAAGGTAGGCATTAAATGTTTCAAGATTTCCCTGCATAAGCTCCGAGGCTAGCTCAGACGTATATTTACCATCAGAGTCTGTAATAAGTTTTACTTCATTTTCTAAAATAAAAATCTTAGCGGTATCCATTTTTTCAAGAAAGTTAATTTGTGTGCGCTTAACCATGTCGGTTGTACAACCTGGACACGTTACATGCTTAATAGCGGAAGCCTCAGCAATACCAACAAATTCCTCCGCACTTAACTGCGAAACGTAAGAAAACAGGTTTTTACATTCGTTTGCTCGAACATCACTAAAACCCAATAAAACAAAAAAAATAAAAAGTTGGTTAATAAACCTGATAAGTATCCCCCGCATAAGTCCCCCTCATGTGTTTGGTACAAAGTTGTTAAATTGAATATCTCCCTCACAAAGACAGTGCGCACTTAATATCAGGAGGCGCAATAAGTCAAATTTACACAACATTTTTTATTATTTGCATTATATGCTTGTTATTACTAGGCTTTTTGCTGATTATAGGCATCATACTAAAAAAAAAATTTGAAAGTAAAATACGATCAAATTACTTCAATTATGAATTTTTTTCATTATTTCAACACTTTTCAAAGAAAATTACATACCAAGTCTGCTTTTAAGTGTCTGACCATATTCGAAAGCAACATAATTATTCCGGCTTCAAAAATATGAATCTATTTATTTGCTGATCAATGTCCCAAGCCATGAATCATTAAACGCATATGACTTAAAACTTTTAAAATTTCAGTCATATATTCCCTTATCGCTTTTTCGCTTCCTGGAAGGGTAAACAAAATAGCGTTATCCAGTACGGCTGCAACAGACCTGCTTAAAAGTGCATTAGGATTTGTGGCACCATATTTAATTCTAATATTGTCCATAATGCCTGGAATTATTTTATTCGTAAGCTCTGCTACAACTTCTGGTGTAAAATCTCTGGGCCCAATACCCGTACCACCAGTTGTAAAAATAAAATCGGCGGTTTTTTTGTGTTCAAGTAAAAGATCTTTAAGCCTTGAAGCATCGTCTGAAATTAAGATATTTATAATTTCAAACCTAGCACCTTCACTCTCAAGGTGCTTTTGTAATAATTCAGTAATCAATGGGCCACTTGTATCTTTATACTCGCAAGCGCTTGCCCTATCGCTTAAAGTTATAACATGTATTGATAAGGTTTTGGGGTAATGCACAAGTTCATCGCCAGCTTGTACTTTACCGCCATTAATTACTCTGCAAAAAAAACCTTCTTTTGGCATTACACAGTTTCCAACCTCAGTATAAATAGCACAACCCTTGCCATGGCATTTTTTCCCTATTTGTGTAATTTCAAGAAGCGCTTGACCCACCTTTATGCGATCAAAAACTGAAACAGATTTATAATCCAGGCCTTCAGTTGTAATGTTCTCAGCAAATTCTCCAGGATTTGTATGGCGACCCGACGCTTTAACAAACTTATTAATGCTCATTACGTCCAGAATACTTACTTGTCTGTGCCAACTACCCGAATGTGCATCACTTACAACGCCTTTTTCATTAATTATTATTTCACTGACTGGCGTTTTAATAACACCTTTTTTTTCTGAAATATTTACCGAAACAACCTTCATAAAAACCCCTTAAATATCAGTTTTTGTTTTCTCGATAAGTTTTATATCAGAAAAAGCCATTTCCTTATCAACTGCTTTGCACATATCATAAATTGTTAAAAGCGCCACACTTACAGCAGTGAGTGCTTCCATCTCAACACCTGTTTTACCAGTAGATTTTACTTCACTAAAAACCACAATTGCGCCCGCGTCCGAAATCTCAAAAGAAATATCAATATTATTTATCTGAAGTGGATGGCAAAGCGGGATAAGACTAAATGTCTGTTTTGCAGCCTGAATAGCTGCAATTTTTGAAACCGTAAGAACATCGCCTTTTTTTATTTCATTATCCTTAATTAAAGACAGGGTTTGCAGTTTTAGGTTGATTTTGCCAGTGGCACGAGCCACGCGCAACTGGTCCTTTTTTGCGCCAACATCAACCATTTTAGCATTTCCGCTTTTATCAACATGAGTAAGCATAATTATTTACCCTCCAATTCTGAAAAAACTTACCTTTGTGTTTATTTCGCCTTTTTGTGGCTTGTTGGAAATAACTTTCACAAGCGTTTCTTTTATATCGGCGTTTTCCGTGTCCACACTAAAATCATTAAAAAGGCACGGATAGATTTTGCCATCGCTCGATAAACGGATCTTATTACATTTTTCACAATCCCCACCTGTGCCACCCTCAACAACACTAAACTTTCCTTCTTTAAGGCTCATTTTATAGATAAATCTAACGCAAAGTCCGTTTTCTTTTGCATAAGCTTTAACATCTTTTGCATCTTTTTCATTTTCAGGATCACGCTCCACCACACAATTTAATTTTATAGGATAAAGTCCGGCTTCTTTTGCTGCTCTAATACCTGCAAAAACCTTATTAACGTCCCCGCCGCGCGTGATCCATGCATATTTTTCAGCATCTATAGCATCAAGACTAATGTTTATTCTATTTAAACCTGCATCCTTTAATTTTTGTGCGTATTTTTCAAGAAGCACCCCGTTTGTAGTCATAGCCAAATCTATAACACCATCAACTTTGGCTATCATTGCTACAAGTTCGTCAATATCGCGTCTCATTAAGGGTTCACCACCGGTTAATCTAACTTTTTTAATACCAAGAGCCATCGAATTTTTTACAACACTAACAATTTCTTCAAATGTTAAAAGTGTTTTAAGCGGGTCAAGCGCTTCGGTATCCTCCGTGTAACAATATCTGCACCTTAAATTGCATCTGTCCGTAACAGATATTCTTAGATAATTTATTTCCCTATTATATGAGTCTAACATTTACCATACTTCCTTTTTTTATCAGGCTCTCGCCCCTTGGAAAATAAAAATACCCATGTGCATTTGTAAGAACCTGAAAATTTGCAGAGCCATGATGGTCAAGCTTTTTAAGTTTGCCTTCTTTTGTAAACGTAACAAGCACCACTTCCTGACGTTCTGTGTGTTTTCTTGTAACATCTGCCTCAACTGGTGCCATTATATTGTATGGTACAAATTCACTTCCCATAAGTTTCAATAAAAATGGTTTAATATAAATATCAAAATTTAAATAAACTGACATAGGATTTCCAGGCAGGCCAAAAAAATATTTTCTAGCGCCAGTGCTATCTGATTTTACACCAAACGTCATAGGCTTCCCGGGTTTCGTTGCAACTTTATTAAAAAGAATATTAAAACCCAAATCATGCATTACAGTGAGAACAAAATCAAAATCCCCCATAGAAACCCCGCCTGATAATATTATAACATCACTAACTTCAAGTGCCTGATTAATTAAAGCGTAAAGATCTGTTTTTGTGTCTTTTGCAATACCAAAAAACTTTGCACCCACACTCATCTGTGCAGCCTGAAGATATAACTGGCAACCATTTGAATCCCTTATTTGAGACTCAAGTGGTTTTTTACGTGGCTCTATAATTTCATCGCCCGTTGAAAGTATTCCAAGCATGGGTTTTTTTGCAACCATAATCCTAACTTTACCAACTGAGGCCAAAACCCCAATATGCTTTGGCGCAAGCGTAACGCCACATGAAAGAACTTTCTCACCAGTTTTAATGTCCTCCCCTTTTGTGCATATATTTTTTCTTGATATGTCTTTATGTAATACATTAATTGTGTTTTTGTTTGTGGCACTTACGTCTTCAATTTTAATAACAATGTTCGCACCTTCAGGAACCATGGCGCCTGTCATAATTTTAGAACAGGTATTTTTTTTAATATTTTTTTTGGGTTTTACTCCGGCAGGAATTGTTTCAATCACCTCCAATTCACACGCAAGATCAGACACCCGACAGGCGTAACCATCCATAGCGGCCTTATTAAATGGAGGGAACTCCATATCTGACACAATATCTTCAGCTAAAACCCTTCCCAAGGATTCATCTATGTCAACCTCTTCTGCAGCAAGTGCCGCTGCGTTTTCCATTACAATTGCATAGGCTTCATTAAAATTAATCATAAAGTATTTCTCCAGATATTATTCTCAAAAAGAGTATGTGCTCGCTTTATATCTTTAGTGTTTGAATTTCCCACATACAATAATTCTTCAAACTCTAGGGCCGAATAAATTTTTATTATCCTGCTTATATTCGCAATATTTTTATTTAATACGGCAACTCTATCACAGAGCCTGTTTGCCTCTTGCAAATCATGGGTAACATGCACAACTGGCAGGTTAAATGTTTTGTTAATGTGTTTTAGATATTTTTGCAGAAACTGTCTTGAATCGTAATCCAAAGCAGAAAGTGGTTCATCAAGAAGCAGCAACCTTGGTTCCGTGGCAAGCACACGGGCAATTGACACAAGCTGTGTTTCCCCACCCGATAATGATCCTGGCATTCTTTTAAGAAGGTTTTCAATTTTTAACTCAGAAATAATTTTTTGAAGTAAATTTGTATTTTTTGCGCAATAAGAAATGTTCTTTAAAACGTCCATATGTGGGAAAAGCGCACCGTTTTGAAACACAAGCGTGAATTTTCGTTCTCTTAAATTCACATTTGTCATGTCTTCATTATTATAGAAAACTCTTCCACTTCCAGCTTGCCTTATACCTGCAAGCATTTCTAACATTACAGATTTGCCAGATCCTGTGGGTCCTAAGAGTATTAAGTATTCACCGCTTGAAACTTCAAAACTTAAGTTCTCAAATTTAAATACACCAACACTAATGTATATGTTTTCTACCCTAATACCTATCATATTTTTTCCTCGTATATATAAAGGTGTGGATAGAAACAAATAATATAAGACAAATACTTACAAACAACACAGATATCGGTCTTGCATACTTAAGACCAAAGGCGCCAAAACGTTCAAATATCATTACAGGTGTTATCATTGGATGGTACGCAATAAAAACAACAGCACCAAATTCGCTCATACCACGGGCCCACATAAAGGTAAGTCCGGATAGAATATGCCTCCACGCAAGCGGTAAGGATATTGTAAAAAACATTTTTGTGTCCGATGCACCAAGATTTTTTGCAGCAATTTCAAGCTTTTCTGGAACACTTAAAAACCCGTCTATGGCCGATGTAATTAAATAAGGAACACTTACATAAGCCATAGCAACCATTATCCCAAATGGTGAACCAATAAAATCAAAACCTAATTTATTTACAACCGAACCTAAAATTGAACTTTTTGAAAGCACCATAAGAAGTGCAATACCTGCTGCTGAATGTGGAATAACAACTGGTAATTTAATAATACCTTTAATTAGGTTTTTAAAAGGAAAATTTTTCCTTGCTATCAGATAAGAAAGCGGAATGGCCGCAACGGACAAAATAAGCGTTCCTAACATTGATGTCCAGATTGTGAGCCAAATACTTTTTGTAACAGCATCATCTCTGGCAACATTAACGACATCAGAAACGCTAGAATTGACATATAACCCAACAAGAGGGGCAAGTATGAATAAAAGTACTAGACCACCAAGAAATACAAATATAATTTCTGATAGTGAAAACTTTTTAGAATTCATTTATCCCTGTTCAAGAATTTTGGTAAGACGCGCTGGTATGTTTTCATCGCTTATTTTGTTTTTGTATTTAAATATTTTTTGGCCATTTCTAATAATAATTTTTTTACCTTTTTCGGACAAAATAAATTCAACAAATCTCAGTGCCAGTTCGGGATTGGTGGCACTTTTGGGAATCGTAAGACCGTAAACCATTGGCTCACCATAATGAGTTATAAATTCACCGGGTTTTTTGCCACTAACCTGTACTGAAACTTTTTTGTACTGGTTAGTTAAATCCATGTCGGATAGATTAATTTCCTTTGGAAGCAAAATAAAATCTAGTGCATGTTGTATTGCAACTGATTTATAGATAAAAATGTAATCCACAACGTTGGTTTCAAGCACGGCCAACAGATCAGTTTCTTTAGCTCGGATATATTGAGTATCTTTTTTTATAAGTTCATCATTTATAAATGGTCTTTTATAATAATTAGCTGCAAGCTTTAACGTAAGAATGGACCGATAACCACAAGGATCCGCGTCTGGATCAGACCGTCCAAACTTAACATCCGGTTTTCTAAGAATATCAAACCAGTTATCGCTGTTAATGATGTCTTTGTATCTCGTATTTGTGACATACGCCAAAACCATTTCATTTGTTGCAAACTTAATGTTCCAGTCGGCAAAGCCTGGATAAAGAAGGTTTTCAATAACCGAATAGTCGGCCGACGCCATAACGTCAGCCACACGTTTAAGTTCTGATATTTTTCTTGCAGCTTCCCGGCTGCCTGATGCCTCAAGATGAATTTCAACCTTAGGGTTTTCTTTCTTAAATGCCGTTGATAAATCATGAAAAGGAACCGACAAACTACCGGCATGAAATACTGTCAGAATGTTTTTGGGGTCCTTTGGCTCCAGACATGATGTAAACAAAAAAAATATAAACAGATATGATAGTGTTTTTTTCATCAACGTGTCTCCTTTCCAAGCATGGGGTACCTGTTCTTTTCAAAACGAGCACATCGGTTTGCTTCCATAGTCCGCTCTATTCACAAAGAAAGTGATGAAAAACCTTAGGACAGCAAACATCAGAGCACCATAATAATATATATTTTTTTCTTTTATGTTTAGCCTAAAATACAAAGACAAGTAAATCCTAAAAAAATATTTAAAAAGCTGTCGTATATTGAATTAGACGGGTATTACGCGGCCAGACAAAACCACAGGCAGCAAACTCAGTCCGTATATTTTGTCAGCTGGCAATCAATAAACTCTTTTTTGGTTTTAGTGTACATTTCCTTGTTATCTTCGTAACACTTGGAGAGCACTATTTTGTATTCTTCATATTTTTGGGCCAGGTCGCGATCTTTTCTTAATAGGTCGCGAAACAAAATTCTTTTTTGAATTTCAGGATTATTTTTTTCAAAAATATTACAATAAATAAAAATTGTGGATTGAAACTTATTATATCTGACAATATTGATCCTACCCGGAAGTCCCATATCACCGTTCCAGGTAAGTCCTGCTTCTTCTAATTTTTCGCGATATTTTTCAAGTTCGTTAATTTTATTTACAACACCT
>CAZQUK010000139.1:0-9086 GCA_964596435.1 uncultured Oligoflexia bacterium | reverse complement strand
TTTCACAATACCGGCTATGGTTAGCAATTAGTTGAATTACAGGAAATCTTGATCCGATCCAGGGCCGAATTTCTCCAAACTCACATGGTCCATATAAATCTGGTAGTTCATTATTTTTTATGCACTTCAAGAGTTCAGTGTCGTACCCACAATAATCATTAGGAAAGTATTCCGATAATAATTCTATCTGACTGATAGTTCTAAAAAGCTCGCAGGAGGTATACGTTCTCGGCACTGTTTGTATGTCAGGGTTTCTATCATTTAAGTCACCACATAAGGTGTCGTAATGTGGCAAGTATCAAGATACTTTGGTGCTGAACTTACTGTAAAAATGAAACGCTCGCCAAATCATTAATGCGCTTCTTTATGGTGTTTTCCAAAAACACTTTTTGTTTATCTTTAATCTGCATTTGAAAAAGTATTTTTTTGTGATTTGACACTTTCTCTATCAAATCATCAATCATCCTTGTAATAATTTTATCTGACAAACCAAAACGGCTTGCAAAATCCAACACCGTTTTCCTCGTAATGTTATCATCACGGCCATCAATCTTTATGGCCATTTTTTGATCCCCATAAATAATTGTGCTTATTATGTCATAGGCTGAAGTTAGCTCAATGTTCCCAGTTTTAGAATCTGTTCTAAGGCTAATGTTTTTTGCGTGCAGATCCCCATTACCTATCAGATAAGAAAACACATATAAGCGCAAAACCGTAAATATTTCAATCTTAGGTGCAGTTGCTATTTCCTCAATACCTTGGGCTATTTCATTTAAGGAAAGTCTGTATTTATCTGCAGGATACTTATTTAAGAACTGACATGCATCTTCCTGGTGGATCATTCTAATTTTACTTGAATTATCATCATAATAACGGTCAAATCTTTGCACCAAAAGGCCTTTGTTTTTATCTTTATCAACCACCACCTTCACTTTGTTCACATCAATTCCACATTTTTTAGCAAGTGTGAGCGAATATAGTTCGTTTTCAACCAGGTTGGGCTTGTCTTTTGGGTTAAGCTTCAAAATATAAGCGTGTTTTTCTCTTGCAATATTTAATGGGAAACTGATCATTGAAGCGGAAATTTTTTCCTGCACCCCCGATATTGTATTTTCACCATCAGCGTAGCTGTTGTCTTTTGTCAGAACATCAAAATATTCTAAAAAATTTATTCCAGAAAGTTTTGGAACATTTTTTTCGATGGTGTTTTCACTGTTTTTTACATGAACATCTCCAATACAATTAAAACCACTTGCCGCAAAAAGTGTAAATAAATCATCTTCAGATGTTTTGATGTTTTTAACTAGGGCTTTAAGTCTTAGACCCTCGGGTAAAAGCCCCGCGAAAAACTGATGTAAATTCACTCCTGAAGTCACCAAGGAAGCTTCTGATTTTCTAATTCTGTATGATAAATATGTTTCGCTTGACTCTAAAAAAGCCTTATCAAAATCAAAAGCACTACCCGTCTCAGTTCGCTTAAGTGTTCCAGCTAAAACATCATTTTTGTATATGCTTAGAGCATCAAGTTTTTTCACTTCCTGCATTACACGATTTCCTTGGCAATTGATATTCTGCCTTTTCCCCATTGCAGCTTAAACTCAAAACCAAGTACATCTAATACATCAAGAAGTTTTGAAATTTGTGCTCGTTCCTTGCCCGCCTCAACCTGACTGATAAAATTTATGCTTGATCCGGAAAGCTGTGCTAGTTGCGTCTGGGTGAGACCTTTTCTTTTTCGCTCGTTTTTTATGGTTTTACCTAATATAATCAACCCTTTATCCATATGGCGCTCCTTTTTCATGCGAACGTGTGAATATTTACTTAATTATATATCATATTGGAGTTTTTTACATATATTTCATATGATCATATGAAATTTTTGAATTATATAGCTTTTATTAGTCCTAACGAGGGACTTATACACCTTTTCACTCGATCGAGTGAAAATTGTAAATTCAATAAACTTGAGGGTGGGGGGCGTGATGGGCCGTGATGGATGGGCTTGGATGCGAGCGCTACCCAAATCGCCCACGATGGGTCGATTTGGCAGCCGAAGGCCGAGCGAGCTTGGATGCGAGCGTAGCACAAAGTAAACAACTACCGTTTCCATCCTCCCTCAGAACTTCATAAGAGAATTTTTCATAATATTTTTTTTTGAAGAAACAGTTTTTTTCTTGACCGGTTTTTAGGCGCGCATATCTGCTCGCTACTGCTTTTAAAATGCCTGTAACGAAAAAAATCTCTCCAACCTATTTTTATATGTTTTTAGGCGTGTTTAACCACTTCTCAATACATTTTAATACACACATGTAGATGCACAAAAAAGAGGCTTTAAAAAACATATGATATAAGACTTCTTAATAAAGGAACAAAAAAACATGCATAATAATTATGTAATAAATAAAGCCGTTATAATTCAAAAAACACATAAACTTGCACTTGAAGCTGCTAAAAAGTTTAAGCGTGCTGAGGCTGAATTATTAGATGTTATAATAAAAATTGACGAGCATCGTGTTTTTGTAGCCATGGGGTATTCAAGTTTATTCACTTATTGTGTTAGTGCACTTGGTCTGACAGAAGGTGTGGCTTATAATTTTGTAAATGTGGCACGCAAATCCAAAGAGGTGCCTGAACTTAAAAACTCAATCGTAAAAGGTATGCTTAGCGTTACAAAGGCCAGAAAAATCACATCCGTTATAACAAAAAGCAATCAGGAAACATGGCTTAAAAAAGCTACTACACTAAGTTCAAGGCGGTTAGAGCAAGAGGTGGCAAAAGTAAATCCCAAAGAAGCCGTGAAAGAACGAGCAAGCTATGTGAGTGAGAAACGTTTGGCGCTAACGCTTGGAGTGAGTGAAAAACTTATGCTTGATTTAAGACGCGCTCAGGACATTGAAAGTCAAACCCAAGGAAAACCTGCAAGTTTAGAAGAAGCATTAGAAAAAGTATTATCAATATATCTTGAAGCAAAGGATCCAGTTAGACGTGCCAAAAGAGCAGTTGCAAAAAAGGGAATTAAGCCAAGCGATGTGCACACTTTGAAAAATGAACTGTTCACGGGAACAGTAAATCAAACAGAATGCTCGACTATTAATTCACAAGAAGACAAAAACGGGCGCGAAATTAGCTCAGATGTTTCCCTGAAAATTGACCACATAAAAAACCCGGCCACATTAATATGCCCCTCACTCCCCACATGCTCCGTACGCACATTAGTACCATCGGCATCCAAGCACCAGGTTAATTTAAGAGATGAAGGACGTTGCACACATGCTCATAAAAATGGCCGCAGGTGCAATCAAAAAAGGTGGCTTGAAATTCATCACATTACACCAGTTAAAAATGGCGGCCTGAATTCGCCTGAAAATTTAACAACACTTTGTTTTAATCATCACAGTTTTTTTACACTCCAAGTGAGTTTGTGATTAGACTGAAGATAGGTTTCAAGCATCCGATCAAGCCAGTGGCACTTGCCGGAGTAGAATGCGAAGGCAAGGCATACTTTTGCACGCACCTAAAAGGTGTGCCAGTTATGGTGAGGCCCGTGGTATTTTTTTCATTTTGTGAAGTTGGGCGATTACCTCTATTAACTACTCTGTGTAGTTAACGTTTATTGGTCTTGGTAAATTGCCATTGCCAGAATAGTAATAATCTAAACAAACACCTAAACCAGGATATTTTAATTTCACAAGCATATCGCTTCGTGTAGCATTTCCGTCATAAAAGCTGCAAAAACTTGTAGCAGTTAAACTAAGAACGAGGGTAACCAAGGGCTCAGGTAGCGAGAATACAGCATCTGCCATGGTCTTCAAACTTTTTCAACAAGCAGAAAAAAGATGGCGGAAGATCAACAAACTGGAACTAATTCAAGACCTTCTTCGGGGTGTTGCATATAAGGACGGAGTTGTGCTAAAGACTGATCGAAATCAAGAGGGCGCCGCCTGATTTACTCTGGTACCGAACCCCAACATTTTAAAATATCTCGAGTTTACTTTTATTTTTCTTCATAACGTCCCCCATTTAGGTCTCAGATCCCAATACATTAAAAGCGTACAATACAGGATCAAAGCAGTCAAGTAAGACGAGCCTTGATAAAATAAGCAATAAGACCGAATAATTACTTGAAATACGCAGCGCGCTGTATTTGCCGTGGATTGCATGTTTCTTCTAGCTACTCCTTAAAAAACACATCTATAAATTTGTCTGCAACGTGAATTTAATAAGCTAATGGCAAGCTTCTGGCAAAGTGTAGCCGTCTCCTTCATAAAAAAATAGCCTTAAAAGCCGCAATCAATTTATGTTTAAATCCCACAAATAATTCCACTTAAAAAAAATTATGCTATCCTTTTTTATTATTAAACGTATTAACCATGTGAGTAGGAGCCAATACACATTTATGAAAAAACTTTTTGTCCTTTTATTTTTTGTAAGTTTAATTTTAGTGCCTCTAAAAACACTTTTTGCTGATGAACCAGTTGGTGTTTCATTTATATACCCAGTTCAGTTTCCACCAGTAGATGAAAGTCTTACTATGGGTAGGTTTAATCTTCTTTATGGTTATAATAAAAATTTAACAGGTGTTGATCTTGGCTTTATTGGAAACGGCTTATCCGGAAACTTAAAAGGTTCACAACTTAGTTGTTTTATGAACTACGTTGCAGGCGAGGCCGACGTTATTGGTATTCAAGCCACAGGTCTTTTTAACATTAACCTTGGTAAGTCAAAAGTTAGAGGTGTTCAGCTAAGTGGACTTGCAAATATATTAAACGAAACCAGCGAGGTTATGGGTGTACAGTTTTCGTCAATTACAAATGTTTCTGTTAAGAGTAATAAAATAACAGGTGCGCAAATTGCGGGTGCTACCAACATTAACCTTGAGGGCAGCGAAATTGATGGCGTGCAGTATGGGACATTTCTAAATTACGAATTAAAAGAAATAAAACTAACAGGTGCCCAAATTAGTGTCGCAACTAATATTGCCTTTGAGGGTGCAATTACAGGTTTACAATTATCAACAGCATTTAATGCAATTAATGCTGTAACCGGCGCTCAAGTAGGAATTGTAAATATAGCAAAAAAAGTTGTAGGCACTCAAATTGGTATTTTTAATTACACTGAATACCTTGATGGCATACAGATTGGACTATGCAATTACGCCGGAAACGGTGCCATGAAAATGCTTCCTGTAATTAATTTCAGTTTCAATTAGTGCGGTGTGGCGTTTCGCTAAAGTTACTTAACTTTGGTTTCTGGCCACCTAAAATTTTACTGAATATGTAATTTAAAGTTCTTAAATTTAAAAACAGCTTAATTAATTGAAAATTCCGCATTTTGGAGTGGCTTGTGCGCAGCGCCGAGACTTGCTCCTTTTGTGAATTTGCGTTACCGATAAAGGTTCAAAGCACTAAAAGGAGATTTACTTCAAGTGACACAACACGAAAACAAAGCGTCAGGTACGCCCAAAAAAAGAAGAACAATAATAGAACCATTTAAAATCAAAGTAGTAGAACCGCTGCCTCTTCCTACACGTGAACAAAGAGAAATAGTAATGAAGAAGGCCGGATTTAACTTGTTTTTAGTAAAAGCAGATGATGTTACTTTCGATTTTTTAACGGACTCAGGAACTTCTGCAATGAGCGCAAATCAGTGGGGCGCCATCATGACTGGTGATGAAAGTTATGCCGGTTCAAGAAGTTTTTTCAGGTTCAAAGATACAATTACAAATATTACTGGCTACGAACATGTAATCCCAACACATCAGGGACGTGCTGGCGAAAATTTGATGTTCTCATACCTTGTAAAAAAAGGCTTAAAGGTCCCTTCTAATAATCATTTTGATACGACTCGTGCTAATATTGAACAACTTGGTGGTGAGGCCGTTGATCTGGTTATTGATGAAGGGCGCGACCCTCAAAGCACACACCCTTTTAAGGGTAACATTGATACAAAAAAACTCGATGCGTTTTGCCGGGAATATAAAGATCAAATTCCTTGCGGCATGATTACAATTACAAACAACACAGGTGGCGGGCAACCTGTGTCGCTTGAAAATATTAAGCAGGTTTCTGAAATTTATAAGCGCTATAAAATTCCATTTTTAATTGATGCCTGCAGGTTTGCTGAAAACTCTTATTTTATAAAACTTCGTGAAGACGGGTTTCAAAAAATATCAGCCAGAGAAATTGCTAAAAAAACGTTCTCTTATGCAGACGGTTGTATGGTTAGTGCAAAAAAAGACGGCTTTGGAAATATTGGTGGCTTTATTGCCTTAAAGGATGATCGTTGGGTCGAGCCACTTCGCAACAGACTTATTTTAACAGAAGGTTTTCCTACCTATGGTGGACTTGCGGGGCGCGACCTTGAGGCTCTTGCGGTTGGTTTAGATGAGGTTCTTGATGAAAATTACCTTGAGTACCGCCTGGCCGTTAGTCGTTACATGGGCGAGGGTTTAAATAAGATTGGAATTCCAACTGTTCAGCCCCCCGGTGGGCATGCAATTTATATTGATGCCAGGGCCTTTTTACCACACGTTCCACCAAGTCAGTTTCCTGGTCAATCGCTAGTTTGTGAGTTTTATAAAGAAGTTGGTATTCGATCGGTTGAAATCGGATCTGTGATGTTTGGAAAGTTTGAAGGTGAGCCCGGTAGTAAAGACAGAAAATTTTCGCCAGCAGCTCTTGAACTTGTACGTTGGGCCTTTCCCAGGCGTGTGTATACGCAAAGTCACTTTGATTTTATTTTAGAAGGACTTGATGAAATTGCCTCACGCAGGGATAAAATTAAAGGAATGCGAATGACTTATGAGCCACCATTTCTTAAGCATTTTACGGCAAGATTTGAACCGGTTTAATACTTAGGACACTTTATGACAGAAAACACAAAGATGATTTTAAGTGGAGATGAGGCCATAGCACTAGCTGCCGTACATGCGGGTGTGAGTGCCGCATATGCATATCCTGGAACGCCATCAACAGAAATTGTAGAAGCACTAATAAAAAATATGGAAGCGCATGGAAAGCCACACGCGGCCTGGTGTGCAAACGAAAAAACAGCTTATGAGTCAGCCCTTGGTGTCTCAATGGCTGGCAAACGCGTGCTTGTTGCAATGAAACACGTGGGGTTAAATGTTGCAGCCGATCCTTTTATGAATTCAGCCATTGTAGATATTAATGGTGGACTTGTGCTTGTGGTTGCTGATGATCCTAGTATGCATAGTTCGCAAGACGAGCAAGACAGCCGTTATTTTGCAGATTTTGCCAAAATAATTTATCTTGAGCCCACGCATCCTCAAGAAGCTTATGACATGACATTTGAGGCTTTGGATTTATCAGAGCGCCATAATATTCCTGTAATGATAAGACTTGTAACAAGACTTGCACACGGGCGTGCGGTTGTTAACACTGGTAAAAAAAGAGTAGAGAACAAACTTAATAAATTTAATGATTCAAAAACATGGACACTCTTACCTTCAAACGCCCGTAACCAGTGGCACAAGCTGCTTGCGCAGCAAACGGAGTTTTTAGCTTACACGGAAAGTTCAAAATATAATGTTCTTGACCTTCAGAATAAAAAAGGCGGTTTAGGTGTTATTACAACGGGTATTGCTAAAAATTATTTTTATGAAAATAAAAATGACCTAAAAGAGCCTTTAACCCATTTTCACATAAGTGCATATCCAATACCAAAACAAAAAGTTTTAAAATTTGCAGAAAATCTTGATGAAATTTTAATTATTGAAGAAGGCTACCCGTTTGTTGAAAGATTTTTAAGGGGTTTATTGCCGGTGCGTAATTCGCGCGCTTCAGGAAAACCTGTTCAAATACTTGGAAAAGAAACCGGGCACTTACCACTTGAGGGTGAGCTAAATGCTGATCTTGTAAGGCACGCACTTGGTATAGCTCCAAATAAGGAAATTAATGTAATTGACATTGAGACAATCGATCCGTTACCAAGCAGGCCACCCCAACTTTGCAAAGGTTGCCCGCACATTGATACCTACGATGCACTTAAGGCTGCCCTAGGGGGATTTAAAACACCGCTTGTGACGTCAGATATTGGTTGTTACACGCTAGGCGCTTTGCCGCCGTATAATGCAATCGAAAGCTGTGTGTGTATGGGAGCCTCAATTGGAATGGCAAAGGGTGCAGCAGAAGCCGGTATGTTTCCCACTGTTGCTGTAATTGGTGACAGTACATTTTTACATTCCGGTATTACGGGTCTTCTTGATGCCGTTTCGGCAAATACAAATATGACCCTGCTTATTCTAGATAACGACACAACAGGAATGACGGGTGGACAGAGTACCCCAATTGCCAGGGCTGCTGATTACGACCCTAAATCTTCACGGCTTGAAAAACTTGTTTTGGGGCTTGGTGTTGATTCTGAACATTTAAGGGTTATTTACGCATTAAAAAAGAACCATGAAGAAAACGCGGCTATTATAAAAAAAGAAATTGAACACAAGGGGGTTTCGGTTGTTATTGCCGTTAGGGAGTGTCTTGAAACTGTAAAGCGTAAAAATAAAGCAAAACCAAGGTAGAAAGAAATTTTTATGAATTACGATGTTATTTTGGCATCAGTTGGCGGGCAGGGCGGTTTGTCGGTGGCAAATGTTGTTGCAGGTGCGGCGTGTATTGAAGGACTCTTTGTTAAACAATCTGAACTTCATGGCATGTCACAGCGTGGGGGGGCCGTGCTTTCAAGTATCAGGCTTTCTGATAAGCCGGTTGCAAGCGACATAATACCAAGTGGCGTGGCCTCGCTGCTTTTAAGTTTTGAACCGCTTGAATGTTTGCGGTATCTTAAGTTTTTATCGCCACAAGGTACAATTATTACCGCAACAAACCCGCTTATAAATATTCCAAATTATCCAAATCAGGATGAGTTGCTTTCTAATATTAAATCACTTAAAAAAACACAGTTAAAAAATGTGGCTCTTATTGATGCCGTGGCACTTGCAAAAGAGGCGGGAAATATTCTTACCGGAAATATTGTTATGGTTGGTGCTGCTTCGCACGTTTTGCCTATTAAAAAGGAAACTCTTAAAAATTCTATTCGAAACTTTTTTTTCAAAAAAGGGGAAAAAA
>CAZQUK010000138.1:0-9129 GCA_964596435.1 uncultured Oligoflexia bacterium | reverse complement strand
AAAATTCTGTTAAACTTAAGTAAGGAAGCACCACTGATGGCGTTTCTGAGACTTTTGGCAAAGAGGCTTAAGGAGGAGTTAATAATCTCCGAGGAGTTAATGTGCCAGGAGTTTGTTCCTCCTGCATATGAAACAATAGAAGGGGTTTAGGGAAGAACCGGGTACATAAAAAAGTACTTAAAGGCCTTATTAAAGGTCAACTTAAAGGATGAGGTAAAAAAATGAAGCAGGATTCTCATTTAACACAAAAAAAGCGTAGGGGTAGTCAGACGTCTTCAAAAAAGACCAAGGAACTATTAATTAAAATGACGGAGAGTAATAACCGTAAAATTGATAGTTTGCAAAAGCGTGTAAAGAATACTACTCTGATACGCGAAGATTTTTCGCCAAGCAATAGTACAAGAGATAAACTAATAATAGAGTATGCACCATTAATTAAATATATTGCACAAAAAATTGCAGCAAGGTTACCCGCAAATATTGAATTAGATGATCTAATGAGTTCTGGTGTTATAGGTTTAATGGACGCAATTGAAAAATATGACTCCTCAAGGGACAACAAATTTAAAACATATGCAGAATTTAGAATTAGAGGTGCAATTTTAGATGAACTTCGTTCTCAGGACTGGGTTCCTCGTTCAGTAAGAGAGAAGGCAAAACAATTAGAGAGATGCTTTTTGAAACTAGAGCAGGAAAAAGGCAGACAGGCAACAGACGAAGAAGTTTGTGAAGACCTGGGAATTTCAATGGAAGAGTATTATGAATTACTCAATCAGGTTAGAAGTGTTTCCCTGCTTTCATACGATGATTTTTCAAGTTTTTCTAAAACCGATAAACGCACATTACATGGGTACGGTGAAACCGGTAGTGCAAAATCAAGTTCCCCCTTTGGCGAAGTAAATGTTGCGGGTCTTAAGAATATGATAACAAAGTCTATTGAGGATCTTCCTGAAAAACAACGGCTGGTGCTTTCACTATATTATTATGAAGATTTAAATTTAAAAGAAATCGGGAAGGTTCTTGATGTTACAGAGTCAAGAGTCAGCCAATTGCATACTCAAGCCATCTTAAGGCTAAGGGCCAAACTTAAGCACCATTGGGATGAGTTTGTAATCTTGATGGGGTAATTAGTCAGTGTTATTTTATTTTGTTTTTATTTGCAACAATAACGCCGAGTCTCGCCAGTTGCCAAATGCAACAAATAGTAATTTATGACTGGCAACAACAAAGAAAAATTTAATGATATCGGGTAGTTTTTTTAATGATGAGTTGGCACTATCCTTGCTCAACTATTTAAATGAAATGGAGGATATAATAATATGAAGTGTGTAAAAACATTTTTATTAGTCGTTTTAATGGCGTTTTTTATTGATTCAGTAACTTTTGCTGATAACAATGCACAGGGCAATGATGACTCTGCTTTTAATGCAAAAAGCATAAAGGGTGATCAGATTAAAGCTAAAGCAAGTGCTGAAAAAGATAAGAAGGCATTTAAACACGCAAAAAAAACAAACGCAAAAATTAAGGCAAATGCAAAAAAAGCTAAGAAAAAAGCTAAAAATGCAAAGGTAGCTGCACCAAAAGAAGCACCAAAAGTTGAGGCTCCGGTTGAAGATGCACCTCCAGTTATTGAAGGTGACGATGCACCACCGCCATCAGATGACGAATTTCCAGCCGAAGAATAAAACTAAAAAACCCTGTAATATTAAAATGTTATGGGTTTAGCTATGTTGGGCAAAAGGAATGTATACCTTTTGCCCAATTGTGTTTTGTTTTTTTTCCCCCTGACATATAAGCAAAGAATGACAGGGTGTATATATGTTCTTTTGGAATAGGCTAAGTAAAATCGGGCTTCAAAAAAAGATATTCCTTATTATTTTCCTTACGATTGTTCCTGTTTTTGTTTTTGTCCACACACTACAAATTAATCTAATCTTTAATTCTCTGAAAAACGAACTAAGACAAACTGGCTCTCTTGCTGGAAAATCACTTGCGGCTGAAATTGTGGTAGAAAATTTACTAAGTGAATCCAGTCATCCTGTAATTGAGCAAAAAATATACGATTTGCTTTATCTTTATCCCAACATAATCCAGGCGGATGTTTATTTTTTTGAAGATAATAAGTGGTCGCTTATTGTTTCAAACGTGGAAGAAGACAGATCAGAGATTCTGGGTTCTTTGAAACCCATAAGTAATATTCAAATCTTTCAGACAACTGATAAACACACCATCAAACAATGGGAGATATTTGTTCCAATAACAAAGAAAGCCAAAAGTAATAAAAATAAAGTGTTGGGTTCCATTAGGTTGGTTGTATCATTTCAGACACTTAATAATTTTGTTTCCAAGTTTTGGCAATTTACTTTAATTGCATCCATTTTGACAATAGCGATACTTGTACTGTCGCTTGGCTTGATTTTAAAAAAAGCTTTTGAAAATGAAAAAATTATTCATGAGATTGAAGTTAAGAATATTAAGCTTTCAGCAAAAAATCAGGAAATGCAACAAAAGCTGATTAATGCTGAAAAATATACAACACTTGGACAACTTGCAGGATCATTTGCCCATGAAATTGGAGCGCCACTTACGGCAATTACAGGACACGTTGAGCTTTTAACAGAGGATATTTCTGCTGATCAAAACAAGGAGTCGATGTACAGAAGGATTGAAATTATTTCTACACAGCTAGAAAAAATTGAAAATATTGTTAAAGGTTTTCTAAAAAACACATCAACACCGACGAACCAGAAGCAGCTTGTTAACTTAAATAGTGTTCTTGAAAATTCAATAAAACTTGTAGGGCCAAGGGCACTTAGGGAGAACATGTTAATTTCTTTTTTGTCTGAAAAAAAACAGCTCAATATCAGGGCGGTGCCGGTTGAATTTGAGCAGGTATTCATTAACCTGCTAAATAACTCCATTGATAGTCTAAATAAAAAGAAGCAAGGCAAAAGAAGAATTGAAGTAAGAACTAGTGTAAAGAGTGCTAAAAATGAGAAGTTTTACGAGGTTTCAATTTGGGACAATGGGCTTGGAATTAAAAAAGAAAATATTAATGAGGTATTTAGACCATTTTTTACTACTAAACTCCATGGTGAGGGCACGGGGCTTGGTTTAACAATTTGTAGTGAAATATTAAAAAAGTATTCGGGTAAAATAAATATATTTTCAAAATATAATTCATGGACAAAAGTAATGTTAAATATTCCTGAGGGTAATTAAATGATTAAAAAAATTCTAATTATTGATGACGATGAAACAACAAGGAACCTTCTTTTTGAAATTTTTGACAGAGAAGGTTATGTTGCAAAAACATCGAGTTCTGCCGAAGAGGCGCTTGGAATATTAAAGAATAACGAATTTAACGTAGTTCTTTCAGATATTAAAATGGTTGGCATGAATGGAATTGAGCTTTTATCGCACTTAGCAAAAATTAATTCAACTTGTGTAATTATTTTAATGACGGCTTTTGGAAGTGTAGAAACTGCCATTCAGTCAATTAAAAATGGGGCTTTTGATTATATAACAAAACCATTTAAAATTAGTGAGTTAAAGGCGGTTGTTGAACGAGCTTTTGAGCAGTTCAACTCACTTTTAACTAACAAAAACCTTAATTCTTCTATTAAGTTTACCGGAAATCATAATGGAACCGTAATTGGTAAGTCATCAGTGTTTGTGGATGTGTATAAAACTGTGGCAAGGGCCTCTTTGTCGGCAAGCAACGTTCTTATTACTGGGGAAAGCGGAACGGGCAAAGAGCTTGTTGCTCGGGCCATACATTCAAATAGTGCCAGAAAAAAAGAAAAATTTGTAGTTGTAAACTGTGCCGCTATTGCTGAATCTTTGTTAGAATCCGAGCTTTTTGGACATGTGAAGGGGTCGTTTACTGGTGCAATTAATAGTAAAAAAGGACTTTTTGAAGAAGCTAACAATGGCACAGTATTCCTTGATGAGATAGGAGATATGAGCGTTACTCTTCAGATCAAACTTTTAAGATTAATTCAAGAGGGTGAATACAAACCCGTTGGCCTTAACGAAATAAAAAGAGCCGATGTAAGAATAATAGCCGCCACACATAGAAATCTTGAGGATATGATAAAAGAGGGCAAGTTTAGAGAAGATTTATATTACAGACTTCGTGTAATTTCTATAAACATACCGCCACTTAGGGAAAGACCCGAAGATATTACAGACCTTGTTGGGCACTTTATAGATAAATATTCAGATAAAAACAAAAAAGAAATTTCACATGTTTCAAAAGATGCGCTCGATATACTACTGTCATACAAATGGCCCGGAAATGTCAGAGAACTTGAAAACGCCATTGAAAGAGCTGTTGCAATGTCTAAATCCATGATTTTATATCCAGAGGATTTTCCTCCAGAGATTATTGGTTCTGTAAAAAACGAGATAAAAGTATTTCAAGAAGGAGATAGTCCGAAAACTAATCCTAAATTAACACTCGATGAACTTGAAAAGGTTTACATTTTAAGTGTTCTTAAGGACGTTAATTACAATAAATCTAGAGCTTCAGAAATTCTTGGAATTGATAGGGTGACGCTCTACCGAAAAGTAAAACGATACGGTATTGATATAAATTCTAATAAAAATTATTAAGATTTATTTTGGCATTACTATTGCAAACATAAATTCTACGGAGGATTCTCATGAAAAAAATAATGTCAGTAATAGTTCTATTAAGCGTGTTAGTGTTTTTGCAAACGGGTTGTTGGAAAAAGGACAGCAGTAAGACTGATGCTGATTCTGCTAATTCTGTAATTTATGAGGAAGAAAGTGCTCCTGAAGCGGCACCGGAAGTGCTTGATCAAGAAGCAGATTTAAATCAGCCAAGTGATGCAAATATGGGTGCGGATACCCAAATGCCAGCGGATGTTGATTCTGAGCCTGCAGGTCAGTCTGAAGGATCTGAAGAGTATTAATTGTATCTTTTAGATATTCTTGATATTTGATATCATAATCTTTGTTGCAAACTAAAGTTGCATTATGCAGCTTTAGTTTCAATAATAAACAGATATAAGTTTTATCAATTTATAACAACTAGGCAGCTTGTGCTGTTTCGTCAGTTTCGGTTTTAGCTTCGTCGTCGCTCTCGTCACTGGCCTTATTGTCGCTATCACCCTCGCCGCCCTGAGCGTCGGTGGTCTCTTCTGCTCCTTCTACATGACTTTCATCTTTAGAATTAGTTTCCCCACTATCTTCCCCGCTATCTTCTTTGATGGCTTCTTTGTCGGCTTCTTTGGCAGAGTTTTCATCTTCTGATTTTATTATGCAGTCTATGTTTTTTGCTCCTTTGGTTACGTATTCATTTTGAATTTTATCTAAGTATGCTTCAAACTCAGCTTTCTCTTTTTGAGAGATATAAAGGAACATTACTATTATTCTATGCGAAAAGTCCCTGTCTGTAATAACATGGGTATCAAAATCCATGGAATAGCCCGTTAATACTTTCGCTCTGACCGTTTTTTCTTCTATTAAATTGAATGTAATAAAAACTTCCTGACCCGTTGGAATATTTTCCTTTGAAAACAAAGAGAGCCCTTTTTTCGTTATATCATTTAGAACAACGTTGGCATTGAATGAATCTATTGCAGTATTTTTATCATCAGGGTTTATATCTTTTTTAATCTTTACCGTGACCCTTTTAAAGTAAACACCAAGATCGGCTCTGGCTTTTCTGAGTGGCGATTTGTTTTGACTCATAATTATCTATCCTTTTTAAGCTTTTTTTGCGCAAAAACCCACATAGCTCCTATAGCCTTATCGGACTTACCAATATTTTTTATTAAATTACTGGTTAACGTTTTGTGCACCGCAACAATGCAACGCAAAAAACACGATGTTCGTACCACAAATGATTTAACTGACTGGTAATATCAATCTATTAAATTTGAATAGCTATTCTTAAAGCTAATATTCTATTTTCTTTGCCACCAGCGTTAAGCGTTAACTCTTCACCATAAGATGCAAATTCAAGTGTAAGGACTTTTAGGTTTAACCCGAATCCCCCAGTTAAGTAGCCCTGGTATACACCGCCCCTAAGTGCAAGCACGCTTAGATTAGTTTCAAACCCTAAGTGGAACCATCTAAAAATGCTTCCAAATTTGTTATTTCCAATGTCCTTTATTTCAACGGCAAGCACACTGTCTTCTAGCCACCAATAGTTCTTTTTTGTGGCAGAAATTCCAAGACCTAATACACGCGGTTGCTGAATTGGTAGATTATCACTATCTATTAAAATATTTGTGGGCCTAAAATGATTATAGCGACCGCCTAAAATATTATTTACAGTTAGAGCTGTTGTGAGTTTTAGATCCCAAGGTTTGTAAGGTAAATCGAAAGTACCACCTACATCAAAATCAAGGTGCGCGCCTTCCCCTCCTGATTTAAGTGGGCTGAGTGATACACCTTTAATTAAGTCTATAAGCCCCATTCCGGCTTTTGTGGATATTCTATCCATGTAATGGGCGGTAAGTCCAACGGCAAGATCACCTTTTGTTTTAACAATTTCCTCAACTTCTTCTTCCACCTCTTCCTCAACTTCTTCTTCCACTTCCTCTTCTATGGTTTTTTTCTTAGGTGCGACCTCCTTTTCGCCCTCTTTTTTCTCTGTATCCTCAACATCAACTTCTTTTTTAACTTTTTTCTTAACAACTTTTGTAATTGTCTTTTTTACTTTCTTTTTCACCTTCACTTCTTTTTCGTTAATATCTCTTAATACAAAAAATGTTTTTCCAAGAGTGAGAGCTGGGCCAGCTTCAAGAATAACCGGCGATATTATCTGGTAGTTACGTCTAAGCATAACATCAGCTTGTGCAAGTATAGCAAGAGGCGTGAAGGCCATATCCATTTCCCACCAAATATCGTTTAGATAAAAGGTTCCCGGAGACAAAAGTTGTGCCCTAGCGTGAACACTGTTTCCAACTGTATCCGTGATTTTTGTAATGGTGTCACCGCCGCCAGAAGTCGTAAGTGTGTCATAATTATCTAAAAAATAAGAATTCACTTCAGCCGATCCATCCACTATTGACACGCGCCAAATAGGATTTGCTGTTACTCTTGCAGGGTTGCCAAAAAAGTTTTCTTCATAAAAACCAGTTGTTAAACCAATGCCACCCATGGCGGACCCCCTCACACTTCTGTACGAGTGCGATATATGTTCAGACGCCATGTAACTAAAAGAGCTAACAATAACCAGAAAACCAGTAAGAAATATGATTTTTAATTTTTTCATTTTATTAAATTTCCTTAATCGTCAGTGCCGACACCCTGGGACATTAACACTTTTCTGTAACAATCATCGTCGTTTGAAGCTTGTGCAGCAACTGTAGATGCAAAATCTCCGGTTCCAGTTGAAAATTTTCCACCAGCCCCAAGCTCATTTGTTAGTGCAGCTCCAACAGCAAGAATTGCGCCGTCAATAACACCAAGACTTGCTGTGATTTCAGATAAAGTAGCTGTTTCAAAACTTACAGACGTACTTGCTGAAATATTGGCCCCAGGAGGTGCCGCACAACTAGAGTGTCCTTGTGTGCAGACTTCTTCTTGCGATGTGGCTTCGCACTCAGTAACGTTTTCAACCAGCCTTGATTTTTTGAATTCTGTTTGACCTTCGTCCATGTCGGCTGCAAGAACAGCTCCCGCAACAGCAATTGCTGTTGCAAAATGGGCAAGACCTCTTAATTCTTTATTCTTTATGTTTGCGGCTTTTAAGTATGCATCAAAAAGTGCTTCCCTTTTTGCTTGAGATGTTGGAATAAGTTTTGCGGCAAGTTTATTCAAACCGTTACCACCGCCGCCGCCGCCGAAGGACTGAAGAAACGATGCCATAGTAGCTCCTTGTTCGTGAAGGATCGCAAAAATAAGTTCACTTTCCTTTTCGTCTGTATAATCGGTAAGTTGTGCATAGTATTCTTTTGCACATGTAAGGTCTGCTTCATCAAAACACGTCCTTGCTGCAGATAATATTTGTTCCTGATTTGAAGGGCTATCCATCCACTCAAAGATGTTGCAGCTGTTAGTTGTTAAAAATATGCCCATAATACACAATAGAATTTTCAATTTTTTACGCATTGTTTTTCCTTCACTGTTTCTGAAGTTGTTTATGTTAAAACTGTATAACTTTATTAAATTAAGCTGTCAGTTGTAAAGCTATTAATAAGGGAGACAAAGAAGAATACCTGCTAATTTTTTTATCTCTTTTTGAAGTCCGGTGCGGGATGACGCGTTAGGGATGATATACCTTGCATTAGATTTTCTTTTCTTGTCTGAAATTTGTTTTAATATAATTTTATCTGCAAGGTTAGGTGTGATTTTATCTCGCTTAATAAGTCTTTGTTTTCTGGTTGGCGCCGGAGCGTCAATCAGAATAAGGCCGCGTAAATCTTTATATCTTTTTGTTTCTACAAGAAGGGCTGCCTCATAAATAGTTGGAGTTTTTTTGTTTTTAGCAGAAGAATAAAACTGCCAAACTTTTTTTAAACTTTCCTCCTTAATAAGTGGATGCATAATATTTTCCAGTTTTTTTTTGGCGGTTTTGTCCTTAAATATTATTTCTCTAAGTTCCTGCGTTTTGTTTGTCCCAAAAAATTTTATTATATCAGCACACGCTCTGCCATTTTTTTGGCGCAAGGCTTTTGCAATGCGATCTGCGTCAATAATGTTAAACCCAAGCTTCTTAAAATATTTTGTTGCAAGAGATTTGCCAGAGGCAATACCGCCAGTCAGGCCCCAGACGTAGGTTTTCATGAAATAGCCCGCTTTTTTCTGGTTGTATTTTTCTTTTTTCATTTCAGAGTCTTTTTTGATTCAAGCTTTTTAGCTTTTCGCCAGAGCTTATCCATTTCAGGAAGACTTGCTTCTTTTAGTGTCTTTCCGGTTTTTCCAATATTTTTTTCAATGTAATTAAAGCGTTTTTCGAAACGCATTAACGTTTCTCTTAGCGCATTTTCAGGGTTTATTTTTAATAAAAAAGCCAAATTACAAATACAAAATAGTAGATCGCCCAATTCAGCTGTGGCATTTTCCTTTTGTTTTTTGGAAAATTTTGATTTTATTTTTTTAGGTAAAGTTTCCTTAAATTCGTTTAGCTCTTCTTCAAGTTTATCTAAA
>CAZQUK010000137.1:0-9139 GCA_964596435.1 uncultured Oligoflexia bacterium | reverse complement strand
ACTGGCTGTTTTGAAGTTCTTCAACAAGATCGAGTATTATTTCGTTTTCATATTTTTGAAGCTTAAGCTCTTTTGTGTTTTTAATTGCTTTTTCTACGATGTACACAAGCTCGTCTTTTGAGCATGGTTTATCAAGAAAATCAAACGCCTCATTTCTAAGGGCCTCAACTACGGTTTCCTTATCTCCATAAGCCGTTAGCATAACGACTGATGTCCACGGGCGTAGCTTTTTAATTTTCGTCAAAAGCTCAAGACCTGTTTCATCAGGCATCTTTATATCTGAAATTACTAGATCAATTTGCTCGTTAGATTTAAAAATATCAAACGCGTCTTTTGCAGAATTTGCAGTTAGGACAACATAGTCACTGAGCATCATTGATAAAAAATCGGTAATATCCACCTCGTCGTCAACGACAAGAATATTGCTCACTGCTTTAAGGTTGGGCGTCATGCTAAAAGCATCGCAAAAAAAACAAAAAAAGCGAAGAAAAAAAAAGATTAATATTTCAAAAAGTTATCAAATTTTATTTATTTTAATGTCCATTCAAGTCCAAGTTTCTTGAGTCTCGCTTCTTTTGGGTAACCTTTTTCGTCAAGCTCCCTAAGCGTTATAAAGTCGCTAAGCATTAGTTTCATGTCAGGAACAGAGCCCTCAGCACCGCCATCCACAGCCGGCGTCATAAATTTTTTAGGTAGTTTATAGTCTTTTATGTTCATGCCCATTTTCAGATTAATTATGTGTTTTAAGTTCCAACACCTATCCCCAATTTCAAGGATCTTATTGTAATCCAGTCCAAAACCAGTAACGGAATTAAGAAAATCAATTAATTCTTCACTCTGCCACGGCATACCACCAAAGAGGCAAACTATTGCACACTGTGAAAGCACGTTACCGTAGTTCTGGGATTCAATTACCATTTTTGCTTTGCCCTCGCTGTCTTGCATGTTTGGTGCGTCTTTGGCGATTTCATTAACAAGCGAAAGCCCATGCTCTAAAACGTGTTGCATACTTGAATTATGACAGGCGCCACGAGTAGATGTTGCATAAGCAAGCCCCATTCCGTGAGCGGCCCTTGGGTCATGTGCTGGTATTTCAAGCCCCAGACAATCGGTTCTTAAATCCTCAGCGTTTAGTTTTTTAGCAGCAGATCTTGTTCCTTCAGCCAGAACATCACCAATGTCTTCGCGTTTACAGATTTTCTCTAGAATCGCGACTATTCCTTCTGCATTTCCCCAACCGAGTTTAATTCCCCCAGTATCTTTTTCGCTTATAATGCCTTTTTCAAAACACTCAATTGCAAATGCAACAGTCTGTCCGCCCGAAATCGTGTCAATACCATATTTGTTGCAAATCTCATTTGCTTTTGCCACTGAGTAGATGTTGTCGTTAAAACAGTTCATGCCAAACATTGCAACAGTTTCATATTCGGGGCCAGGACCCTTTTGCGTTTTAAATGGACCATCTTTAACTTCAACTTCACGTTTGCACGCAACGGGACAGCCGTAGCATGTGCCGTTATCAACCAGGATCGTGTTTCCATATGCATCGCCGTTTAATTTTTCAGCACCCTCGTCCCAAAGGCTAATTTGCCAGTTTTTAATTGGGGTATCGCCCATCATATAGCCGGCATCCATTACCGAGTTTGATCCAAAAGATGTCATTGCAATAATGTTTATACTTTCTTTTTGCTTTTCGCGTGCGCGATCTTTTGCTTCTTTAAGCAGGGTTTGATCTGCAATAGGAACTTTAAATTTAGAACCGCGTACAACAACAGCCTTAAGGTTTTTTGAACCCATAACGGCACCCATACCTGTTCTTCCGGCGTAGTGATGCTTGTTATTTGTAATTGCGGCCATTTTTACAAGTTTTTCACCCGATGGACCTATGCAAAGCACTTGAACCTTCTTTTTTTGCGATTCGGATTTGTGTTTTTCAACAAGTGCATCAACCGTATCATAGGTGGATTTTCCCCACACATCTGTAGCATCCTCTATTGAAATCTTATCGCCATCAATAACAAGTTTTGTTGGTTTATCGGCTTTGCCTTCAATAATTATTCCATCAAGTCCGGCAAAGCGGATTTCTGGGCCAATATATCCGCCGACATTCGATTCTCCCCAGATGCCGGTCATTGGTGATTTAGCGCATATTACAAAACGAGGAACACTGGGGAGTGTTGTACCGCAAAGCGGACCCGTCATTATTATAAGAGGGTTTTCTGGAGCAAGAGGATCAACGTTAACGTCGTAATTATCAATAAATATTTTTGCGGCCAATCCGCTTCCACCAATATAGTTTTTAAGATCATCATCGGATGGAATAAAATCCGAAAAAGTTTTTGTTGAAAGATTCACCTTTAATATGCGTTTAAAATACCCATTCATATTTCTACCTCTCTGTTAGAAATGACTTAAAAAAACTATTTTAGAAAAACCCGAAAAAACCTATTACAGCTTGCCACTCATTACCATGTCGACAAGATCCTTTTTCCCAATTTCTTCCAGAAATTTTGGATACATGGTGTATGTTGGTTTGATAACCGGAAGAAGTTTTAGAATTTTTGGTATTGGACCTTTTGCGATCATTTGTCTGCGGGTAAGTGCTGAAAGTAAATTTACTTTTCCAAACCAGAACTTGTGTGCAATGTCTGCCGACATACTCATGTTCACTTCTGGTTCAATGTGGTTTCCCTCATCGCCCAAAAATAGATTAATAAAAGTTCCCTCAACTATTGGATCCGTTTTGCAATCTACTGTGATTTTTGAATCCGGATCAGTATAGTTAAAACAAATTGTAAGGTTTGATGCTTTAAGTTTTGGGCCCATAATGGCATCACGTTGTACCTGCTTGAATAGACCACCAATACATTCATACAGATCTTTGTCAGTTTTAAATACTCCCATTATTTTCTCCTTTCATGAGTAATATATAGTGTTAATAAGCTTTGTATAAAACTTCAAGTACTTCCTCTTCTTCGATAGGACGAGGATTATAAATAACCGTTCCGTCCTCAAGTGTCATAGCAGCAATTTTTGGAAGGTCTTCTTTTTTTACGCCAGTCTCGGATACTTTTGTGGGTAGACCACATATTTTATTAAGGGACTGATTTAGTTCGTGAATTCTATCAATTCCAAGTTGAGCAGCCGCAGCATCATCAAGCCCAGCGGTATTTACACCAAGAGCTTTTGCAACATCCGCAAGTCTTTCGGTTGCAAAATCAAGGTTATATTGCATGCCGTGGGGCAGTAAAATGGCGTTCGCAATTCCGTGTGGTACCCCACAAAGACCGCCTAAGGAGTGGCTCATTCCGTGTACGACTCCCACCATAGAATGAGAAAAAGCGACACCCGCAAGGGTTGCACCAATTAACATGCCACCTCTGGCTTCAATGTCTTCAGGATTTTTTGTTGCGGTTTCTATGTATCTGACAATCATTTTTATTGCTTCAATTGCCATTGCATCTGAAGCTGGTGAATTTTCAAGATCAATATAGGCTTCAATTGCATGAGTAAGAGCATCCATTCCGGTTGATGCAGTTAACTTGGCCGGCATCGATACTGTCATTTGTGGATCAAGAACTGCGACGTCTGGGCGCAGAAACTTATCTACAAATTCCATTTTTATTTTTTCCTTCAAATTTGCAATAACTGCAACGGCTGTAACTTCAGAACCCGTACCTGCAGTTGTTGGAACAACGATTAACGGCTTTAATGGGCGGTTAATGAGTTGTGCGCCCTGGTAATCTAAAATCGCTCCGCCTTCAGAAAGTAAAATGTTAATGCCCTTTGCTGTATCGATCGGGCTTCCACCACCAATTGTGATAATCATGTCGGCACCGGCTTCTTGTGCAAGTCTTGCGCCTTCATTGACGGTTGCAACGTCCGTGTTTGGTTCTACATTATCAAAAACACCGACAACATTAATTTCTGAACCTTTAAGTGGCTCAAGGACCTTATCAAGGAGTCCGGTTTTTTTAATAATTTTATCTGTTACTATGAAAGCTTTTCTGGGGCCAAATACGGCAAGTTCTTGTGGGAGGTCTTTTAGTATGTTGTTGCCGTAAATGATTCTTGTTGGGATTTGAAATTCAAAAAATTCTGGAAGCATGAGTGGTTTCCTCCTGTTTTAAATATGTACTATATTATGTATTTGATATCAGATACTAAAGGGGTTGCCTACTTAAAACGTATCTTATGGAAGGCTTTATGTTGGGGGATGTGGACTAAGCGTTGTGCAGAGTATAATGATTATTGCTACAATGTTTGTTTATGTTCGAGAGCATTATTATCAGGAAATAAAAAATATTTTTTTCAAATCCATCGCACTATCGATTTGGGCATAAAGTTGACCAGGTTTGTAAAAACTTTAATAATAATATTTGCATGCTAAAAACTTATCTAATTTTATCCGTTTTTTTTGTTACGTCTTGTTTTTCAAGTGAGAACGTGTCGGTGACTAAAACGTCACTAGAACATGCTGGCCTCAAAACGCAAGGCGCTCAAATTGATAAAATTTTAGATGAAACTTATTTGGAACCTACAAAACAAAACATAAACAAACAAAATACAAACAAAAATAATTTTTCAGGCTTAGTTTACAAAAATGCTGAATTTGCCTTTGATTTATACTCAAAGCTAAAAGTTGAAAAAGGAAATATTTTCTTTTCGCCATTTAGTGTGTCTGTTTTGATGGCAATGCTTAAAGCTGGAGCCGTGGGTAATACAGATCACGAAATTTCTACTGTATTGCATTTTGACGATGATCCAAAAAATTCAAGCACCTTTCATAATAGTTTTTCGGCATTGCTTCAGGAGCTTAATATGAACACGTTTGCTGATAATGAAATATATCTGGCAAATAGGCTCTGGTTAAGTACCAAATTCTCGGCAATGTTTGAAAAAGTTATAACGAATAATTATTTTTCTAGTATCGGCCAGGGGCTTGATAAAAATATTATTAACCGCTGGGTTTTTGATCAAACAAAGGGGAAAATAAAAAACCTTATTTCAAACATACCCGTGCTTAGCAAAATTCTTTTAACAGATGCAGTATATTTTAAGGGACAGTGGGTAAAAAAGTTTGATGAAACCTACACCAAAGAAAGTGACTTTTACCTTTTAGGCGGGACAGAAATTAAAGCCATGCTTATGAAAAATAAAGGGGATTTTAATTTTTTTAAGGCCGATTATTTTAGTGTACTTGAACTCCCTTTTATAGGGCGCCAGCTTTCCATGGTTTTATTCTTACCCGATAATCCCACTGATTTTTGGAAAATGGAAAGTTCGCTTGGTATTAAAGAGGTAAACCAACTTTCCGGGTTTTTACAGCCTGAAGTTGTAGATATTTGCCTTCCAAAATTCACGATTAACTTTAGCCTAAGTCTTAAAACAACATTAATGTCCATGGGATTAACAAAACCTTTTGAACCTGCAAAGGCCGACTTTTCTGGTATTACAAAAGAATATGGAGTTTTTTTACACGACGTATTTCATAAAGCATATATTTCAGTTGATGAAGAAGGGACAGAGGCTGCTGCCGCCAGTGCGTTTGTGGTTGCTGTTGGCGGTGCTTCAAGTGGTAAATCTTATTCGTTTTGTGCAAATCATCCGTTTGTTTTTTTTATTAAAGACAATAATACTGCGAGTATAATATTTATGGGGCGCGTACTTGATCCGCGTCAGTGAGAATATTAATTTAAAGCATTAATACTTTTTCAGAAATATCGATAAGAAATTATCAGGGTAACAGCAAAATATTGCGGCGCATTCGGTGTGAGTGTGGTGTTGGTGAATTGACAACATGGGTAACCTTTTCGGGGGTTCTTTTTATGTCATTTGATAGAAGCTTGAAACCAGTAAATTTAGGTATAATAGGCGGGGGACAGGACACCGCACGTTTACTTGAATACTGCAAGTTCACATCAATTGAGGTTAAGGGAATTTGCGGTACTGGAGATGAATCTCCGGGTGTGAAAAAGGCCAGAGAATTTGGGGTTCCAGTTTTCAATGAAGTTGAGGAGCTTGTTACAAGGCGGGATGTAGATATTGTTTTCGATTTTTCCTGCGACATTCAAACAACCGAAAAAATTAAAAGCCTTCTTTTTCCGGCGCAAGAACTTATATCGTCAAACTCAGCAATGTTATTTCTTGGCCTGCTCAGTAAAAACAACGGCCATGAACCTGCAAAAATACAAGAAGCGGTTTTTGTAAAAAACCAATCTAAATCTGATCTAAGTTCAATTGTTAATGACATAAAAAACAAAACTGAAATTGCGTTTAAGGATTCAAATTATGCGGTAAGAGATGCCGAGCAGCTTAGTGCCAATATGGTTTCGGTGGCTTCAACTTCAGCACGTACAGAAAGTACGATGATGGATATTGCCGGGCATTCTGGTGATCTAAGCACCGTTTCTCAGGATGTGTTTAAAAACGTTGAGTGTGCAAAAGAAATATCTAGAGGTCTTTTAAGCGAAGTTACAAATGTTTCAAAAGCAATGACAGATTTAGGTAAGTTTGCACACGATATTGATTTTTTAATAGATGGAATTACAGAAATTGCAGATCAGATAAAAGTGCTGTCCTTAAATGCAACAATTGAGGCAGCACGGGCCGGGGATGCCGGGCGCGGATTTGGTGTTGTCGTTTCTGAAATAAAGGCTCTTAGTAAACAAACATTCAGTGCCGTAGGGAACATAAGAAGAAAAACCGAAGCTGTTTTAGATAATAACCAAGATGCAAAAGGTGCAATAGATCTGGTTGTAAATAATATCGGTAAAATAAGCGAAAGCGTTGAAACTGTTTTTAATGGGATAGACCACCAGCTTAAAAGTTCAAGCAAACTTTCTGAAGGAATTAAAGAAATGTACGATGGGGTTAAGGAAATGTCATGCAATATGGATCAGGGAGTGGATATTACAAAACAGATTACCAATAATATTGGTGTTGTGAGTGATGAACTCGGCCAGCTAAAGGGTATGATTTATAAACTTCAAGAGCTTGTAAATATAATTGAAGCCGATGACAATAAAGACGGGACCTCAAGTGAACTTAGCCGTTACGGAAGTCTTAAGCCAGTATCGGGTGATGGCTTTAGGGGTCATTGAAGTTTTTCGCCTTTTTTAACCCGCTCAATTGTTATATCAAATCCTGCAAGAAATGCTGAGACTATCGGGCTTAAAAGATTAAAAAAACAAAATGGTAAGTATGTAATTGTTGAAACACCAAGCACCCCACTATTATAAGCACCACAAGAATTCCAGGGTATTAATACAGAAGTAACGGTTCCAGCATCTTCAAGTGCGCGAGATAAATTTTTTGGATGCAGACCAAACTTATCGTATGCATCTTTAAACATTCGTCCGGATACTACTATTGCAAGATATTGATCACAAGCAGTCATATTCAAAACAACACAGCTTACAAGCGTTGCTCCAACCAGGGAACCCGCACCTCTTACTAGGCTTAAGATTGAATTTGCAATAACCCCAAGCATTTTCGTGCTTTCCATGGCGCCTCCAAAAACCATCGCCATCATTATTAACCATACAGTGTTTAACATGCCGCTCATTCCACCGCGATTAAAAAGTGAATCAATTAACTTATTCCCGGATTCAAATTCGAATCCGCCAAAGGCAGTTTTAAGAATTAATTTGTATGATCCAAAAACAGAATCAGTACCACTTGTTAATCTTGTAAATAAATCTCCCTGAAAAATTAGTGCAAAAACCCCGCCCAAAAGTGCACCAAAAAAGATTGCAGGAAGTGCAGGAACCTTTTTGAGGACCATAATGATAACCAGAAGGGGTACAATAAACAGAGCGGGGGTTATGTTAAAGTTTTTATCCATAATACTTAATACTTCGTTAATATCTGCTGTGTTCACACTGCTCCCGGTAAAAAAGAAACCAAGTATTGTAAAAAGTATAATTGCTATAGTCATTGCAGGCATGGCTGTATACATCATGTGGCGAACATGAGTAAAAATATCAGTTCCCGCCATTGCGGGTGCAAGGTTTGTTGTGTCAGAAAGAGGGGACATCTTGTCGCCGAAATAAGCGCCCGAAATAATTGCTCCAGCAACCATCCCTTCGGGGATACCCAAAGTTTTACCAATCCCTATTAGCGCAATACCAACGGTTCCTGTTGTGGACCAGCTGCTTCCAGTTGAAAGTGAAACAATACAGCAAGCAATACATGCAATTGGTAAAAAAACTGTCGGATGAATTAGTTTTAAACCATAGTAAATCATTGTGGGTACAATACCGCTTATTATCCATGTTCCAATTAGGGCCCCAACAATAAGTAATATTAGATTTGCCTGCATAGACATACCAATAGACTTTATGATTTGTTTTTCAAGGTCCTTGTATTTTAATTTGTAAACAAAAATACCAATTCCAAGCGCCAAAACACCCGACACAAAAAGCGCAAGTTGGTTTGCCCCAGATGTTGCGCTATCCTTAAAAAGGATTATATTGATGACTAAAAGTGTGATTAAAAAAATAGCTGGAATAAGCGATACTGCAAGAGTTGGTGTTGTTTTTGTCATAATTTATTTATCCTAGTATTTCATCAAGTGAAATAATACTAATTAATTTGTCTTCATCTTTATAAATACCCGAAAAGTAATTTCGGATACTTCCATCCATATTTGAAGGAATTGGGGCAATCCGGTCCTGTTCAATTGTAATAATATCTTCAAATGAATCAACCAAAAGTCCAAGGGTTTCATTTTGCCATTCAAGTATAATGATTCGGCTTTTTTCTGAAAGCGAATGTGGTGTGAGGTCAAGTTTTTGTCTTGTGTCAATAATTGTAATAATTTTACCCATATAGTTAATAACACCACTGATGTATTTGGGGGCGAGGCATGCATTTACAATATTAAAGTGAGTTTTTATTTTTCTTAAATAATTCACATCAAGTCCGCACGTAAGGTCACCAGCGACAAAAACTGCAAGTTCAAATGAGCTTTTATTTGCTTGTGTCATTGCTTGTGTTCCTCTGATACCGATTCGCGTATGTCTTTTGTGTTTTGGACCTTATGTGAGCCAGATTGCCCAGGTAGTAGTTTTTCAATAATTTCATCAGCTTTTAATACTAACGCAACATTATTATTTAAAAGCACTGAACCCAAAAC
>CAZQUK010000136.1:0-9157 GCA_964596435.1 uncultured Oligoflexia bacterium | reverse complement strand
TGTCGTACTCGGTGTGGTCTCTGGTTTACTAATCAGAAAACACAGCCCCGAGGGTTTAGGTGAGCTTGAGCACATGTTTCCTGAAATTATTCTTTTCATCCTTTTGCCCCCTCTTGTTTTTGAATCTGCGTATAATTTACATTTTAATGAACTAAAAAAAGATATGGGTCCAATCGGCATGCTTGCAGTTTTTGGACTTTTAGTTTCAACATTTATTGTTGGTTTTGCCCTAAATTATGTTTTTGGCCTGCCAATACTTCCATGTTTAACATTTGGTGCATTAATATCCGCCACGGACCCAGTTGCTGTTGTGGCACTTTTTAAGGAAATAGGTGCCCCAAAAAGACTCAACACACTTGTTGAAGGTGAAAGTTTACTCAATGATGGAACAGCCATTGTTCTTTTTAGAGTTTTAGTTGCAGCAACAGTTACAGAGGCCGCGGGTGTTAACCTGGTAAGCAGCGGCGCGATTCAATTTGCACAAGTTGCAATTGGCGGAATCATTATAGGTATTATTGTGGCCGTTATTTCAAGTGTGCTATTAAAACTTACAATTTCATCAACAGCCGCACAACTTGGTATCACAGTTTCCGCGGCATATTTAAGCTTTATTATTGCCGACCATTATTTCCACGTTAGTGGAATTATGGGAACCTTAACAGTAGGTTTATATCTTGGATCTCGCGCCAGATTAGAACTTAACAAAGAGTCCCTGCACGGTATGCATTATATTTGGGAATTTTTAGCACTTGCCGCAAACACTGTGGTTTTCTTCGCCGTGGGTGTAACTGTTGATCCTCAAGTTTTAGTTGAAGGAGTTAAATTTATTCCTGCAACCCTTGCAATCGTTTATGTTGCAAGAGGTATTTCAGTATTTGCACTTGTTCCAGTTTGCAATGTTCTTAAACTCTCCAAACCCATCGGGTTTGGATACAAGACAATAATGATGTGGGGCGGACTCAGGGGGGGCTTGGCCCTTGGTCTTGTCCTTATGCTCCCGCACGATTTTCCTCATAAACAATTATTTTTGGCCCTTGCAACATCAGTTGTATTTGCAACACTGTTTCTAAATGCGCTAACGATTAAGCAGGTACTACACTGGTTAAAACTGGATCTTCTTGACCCAATAGACCAGCGGTTTTTTCAAAAAACCCTTGAGCTTGTGCAGGATTCAGTTTACACACCACTACTAAAAGCCGGAGCAACTGGTAGCCTTTCAAAATCACTTGTAGAATCACAAAAAAGACTTTCACAAGAAATTCTTTTAGAATCAAGCCCAACAGATGAAAAAGATAGCACCGTCAATAAGGACACTGACACTCGTTTTGCCATCACCACTCTTTTACTCACTGAAAGAAAATATTATTACGAAAAACTTGAAGATGGCGTCCTTTCAAAAGGGGCATATGTGGCGCTACTAAATCTGGTCTCAGATAGAATGGATATCTATAACACTAGCGGAATAATAAAATTAAAACACTACAAATTCGATATTGAAGCTGAATCATTATTTTCTAAAATATTTTCAAAAATCATTCCGTGGAAACATGGCCACATAAAAACACTAACTATGGTTTTAGAAGTTATGCTTCATTTAAAATTTGCAATAGAAGAGGCCCTGCATGAAGTCACACACGAGGAAGCTAGAAACATAGGCAAGCATTGGCTGGAACTGGCAAAAAAACAGCTTGAAGATTTTTATAAAAACTACCCCTATTACGGAACTTCTGTTCAAACTTTTTTTATTGCAAACACAGTATGCGCAAGCTCAGAAAAAACTATAAATCATCTTCTTGAGGCCTCAATTATAAGTGGTTCAGTGTATTCAAAAGCAAAAGAAAATGTTGAAGACGCACACTATGAAGCCATCGAGTCTGGAAAAAAATTCTTAAATCCTTCAACATCGTATCTTTTATCAAGAGTGCCTCTTTTTAAGGATTTACCGGAACTTGCAATTGAGGGTCTTGCCGATGAGGCCCAGCGCCAATCATTTAAGGCCGGACACGATGTTGTAAAGATGGGTGACGCTGGCGATTCGTTTTACCTTATTAGTGCAGGTATGGTTGAAGTTGATTTGAGCCATGTGGGTCCAAATATTCCAAAACCCAGGCTTTTTGCCGGCGACTGTTTTGGTGAAATGTCACTTCTTTTTAATCAACCACGTGGTGCCACAGTTACTTCAACAGCGCCCACTGAAGTAGTTGAAATCAAGCAAAATAGTTTCAACAAGCTCATGAGTGACTACCCAAAAATCAAAGAGCAGATTGAATCAATTGCCAAATCCAGACAGGTAAAATAATCGCCAAAAATTATCCGCGGAAAAACACGTTTCAATACCAAAACAACTGACATTGCCAGTTTAACTTAATCGCAATTGTTATTTTATAAAAGTACCGCACCCCTAACGCAGCGCAAACCCAATACCGACACGCTTTGCATCCATTATTTAAGTTTGTTTTGCTTCGCCTTGCTTTATAATATGTATTAACGACCTACATTATTAACAGGAGAAAAAAATGTCCCATATTAAAACCCCCTGTATCCTAATACTTTTGTTGATTCTCTCTTGTCCCACGTTTGGGTTTTCAAAAAAAAGAAACAAGGACTCTTGCTCGTCCAGTAAAGAATACATAACTGCATTGCAATTTTTAAGAGAAAAAAAAGATTTTAAGATTCAGGAAACTGAAGCGCGAAAAATTGCACTTGAAGTTTCAAAAGGATGTGATGAGGCAGCAAAGCGTTTTATAGGTATTACACTTATGCTCTCCCAGGCCGGACTTGGAACTCAGGATGCCATTAAAATAGGATTAAAATTTGTAAATAAAGGTGAAAAAGATATTAAACTTTTTGGTTCGGTTTTCAGACGCTCCTTCCTTTCAAAATATCTGGATATGGATCTTAGCGCATCTGTTAATATTGCGCTTTCCCTGACCGCTGAATTTGAAGGGGATAAGGATCTAGTCAGAAAAGACTACGAGAATTTTGTTGAATTCTGTCTTGATGAAGACAAACTTGATCTTCCAAAGCCTACCTGTGCCAATATGGCTGCAAGAATTGCAAAAAAGGGCCAGTACGTAAAAGATGGAGAGGACAAACTTCCAAAAGATAAAAAGTACAAAAAGCCCAGTGCATTTAGCCGTTTTGTAAAAGCCTATAGGTTTTTACGAGACTCAATAGATGACAAAGGTCCGGGCCTTGACATTGGGTCCGCCACAACAATTGCAGAAGAACTTGTGTCTACGGGACCCGATGCTGTTGAAAATTTTATTTATGGCTACAAATATGCGATTTCAAAAGACGGCTTAAACTTAAGTGCTCAAGACGCACTTGGAATTGCAAAAAAACTTGCATCCCAGACACCAACTGACAAGCCATACGATTACGGTACAAACTAATGGAGTTGACCCCGCTTCCGCTTCTATTAGTTTAGAATTAGAAGTAGTTTAGAAGCTAAAAGCCAGTGATAATCCCGGTACAAATTTACCAGTTCCAGGCTCTGCAAAAGCCCCCGTACTTGCAACAGGTCCATAAATCTTTTTCTTATACGCCCTATGTTCATTTGCAACTTTATTCCAATTATAAGGAAAAAGAATTGGCGCAATAGAAAAACCTGCTGCAACAAACGCCGCCGTTTGTGAAAATGATTTATTTACAGAGTATGCACCCATAAAAACGCATGCCCCAGCATTTGTAAGAAATGATAACCATTTAAGCTTTGTTCCAAAACTTGCTGTTGAATTTATAGCTTCCTCAGCAATTCTCTCTTTGGTTAGCTGATCGCGCGTGGTTCGACTAGGAAGTTTGCTAAGTTCATTTTTTGCATCTTTATATGGAGTATAATGCAAAGCAAGCAGCACGTTTATTCCAATCCACGAAGCACCAATACCGAGTCCTGCATACCTGGCGTCATTTGTAACATCTGCTTTTTTACTGTGAATTGCCGCTGCAAATACTGTACTAACGGCTGATAACATAGAAGGCGCATGTGTTATCCAGCGCCTAGAAAATTCATCTTTAGATTCTAAATCTATTCTGTCCGACGCTCTTGGCGTAACTTGCAGTTCAGGATAACTGAATTCTTCTGCAAATGTAGCTTTGGGGAAAAAACAAACTACGCAAAGCATAATAATTAAAACAATCCTGTACGCACTCTGACTGACGCATTTAAACATATTCTGGTCTCCTTATAATACTCCCTTAAATGATACCCTCTTATTATACTCTTTTAAATATATACTTTTAGTAATTTTAAACTATAATTTTTAGTCTGAGACAAAAACTTTAAGAGGGCTAGCTTATGTTGAAAATAAAAAATCTGGTTTTAATTTGTGCAATTTTGTATCCAATTTTAAGTATTGCAAATGAACACGCAGGAACATTAACTCAAAGTGAGGGAAAAGTTCATTTGTTCCAAAATCCAAGTAAGAAATTTTCAGATAAGGCCCAACAGGTTTTGTTTGAAGGAACATATTACACAATAAAAGAAGCCAAGGTTGGCGACACCGTGATCCCCGGTAATATTTTGCGCACCGCCCCCGACGCGAAAGCTAAGGTAATATTTGAAAATGGCGACCAGTTTAGCGTGGGTCCTGGTACTCATTACAAAGTTGAAGTTCCCGCAAATTCAAAACTAACACCTAAGGTTGCGCTTAGTTTTGGAAAAATTCGTGCACAGATTTCAAAAAGAGGGCCAAGAAACAAACTTAAAATTACAACCAAATCGGCTACCATGGGGGTAAGGGGTACTGATTTTTATATAAAAGACAGTCTTGTAAAAGGAACTGAAGTTTCAGTTTTAAGAGGTAAAGTTGCTGTAAAACCAGATCAGCCAAAAGCAAAAGAGGTACCCATAAAAGCAGGTTTTAGTGCAGAAGTCCCCCCACCACCTCCGGCACCAAAAAAAGAAGAAATAAGTGCCACAAAAGAGGTGAAAGACGATATCGATAAAAAGGTAGAAGCACCAATTGATGTTAAGACGCCAGAAATAAAAATTAAAAAAACATCCAAGCAAGATCTGGTTGCCATTCAGAAAAATTCTGTAATCAAAAAAGATCTTACTAAAGAAAAACCGCTGGACCAAGAAACACAAAAAACGCTTGAAAAACTAGAAAAAACTGCCGTTAAGACAACGCTTCAGGATATCAAGGAGGATGATCCAAAGTTATATGCAGAAATTAAAGACAAACCAATGGATTCAACTTCAGATATAAGCACGCAGACAGTTCAAAAACTTTTTAAGGAGGCCCCCGTTGATCCAGAAAAACCGTTTGTAGAAGACTTAGAAGACCTTGGGGATGATGCGTATAAGAAATATTTCAAAGTTAATTAAGATGCCAGGCTTACTACACACGTTCTTTCTTGCGTTAAGAGCACAAGGGCGCGGTGCGGCTAACTATTTTTAGCTTAAGTTTATTCTTTAAATTGACCTAAGTCATTTGATCGGCTAATCCTCTTTCATAGGGGGAAAATCAAATGTCAAAAGTTTTAGACGCAGTACTTCTCTTAGCACTACCAGCATCTGGTAAGTCTGAAGTAAGAAAGTATCTTAAAAGCCTTTCACCAGAATCAGCAGCAAAAGATTTCCACATGGGAGATTCAGTTCAACTTGATGACTTTCCATATGTTCATATGATGAGGCGAATTGACGATGAACTTGCCGCCAATAAAAAAGACAGAATTTTTTTCCACTCACCCGATCGTCCGTTCCGGGACACCCTTCACTGGGGAACCCTTATTGAATTATTAAATGAAGACTATGAAGATTTAGTTAATAAAAAAATTCACGATATCAATTCGGCAGCAAACCTGCTTTTAGATCGATTAGATAAAGCTTTTATTAAAGTTGGTGGAAAATCATTTCTAAATAAGCTGGATACAACCACACGAAAAAACCTTGAAACAGCTCTTGGAAAAGAAGCTCGTGCTATGCTTATTGAAAAGCAGGAAAGTTATCCAAACACACTTGAAGGAAAAACGTTGGTTATTGAATTCGCTCGTGGCGGGCCCGATGGCGCACCAAAACCCCTTAGCGTACCTCTTGGTTACCAGTATTCAATTGGAAAACTTTCGCAAGCTCTGCTACAAAGAGCATCAATACTTTATATTTGGGTAACGTCCGAGGAATCCCGCAGAAAAAATGATGCCCGCACCGACCCCAACGATCCAGGCTCCATCTTGCACCACGGTGTTCCCATTGAAGTAATGATGAACGATTATGGTACGGACGACATGGACTACTTAGAAAGTGTTTCCGAAAAACCAGGTACTATACCAATTAAGGCCCACGGAAAAACATTTCATATTCCAATTGCAAGATTTGATAATCGTGTTGATAAAACAACATTCATCCGTGAAGACAAATCGAAATGGAAACAAGAAGACGTAAGTGCCGTTCATAACGGACTCAAGGGTGCTCTTGATAAACTAATAAGTTTTTCAAAGTAACCCAACTAAAGCATAAAATCTTTATTTTTGGTTATTTTACCACGGATAAAATACCCCTTCTCACTCAAATACCGAAAATAGCTCGCAGTAACCGTACCGCTATATTTTTTTTCAATTTCTCTGTTGGCATAGATAACGCACGCAGGGAAACTTGTGTTTTCAAGCTCGTACCACCGGCTCCAAGATATCTTGCCATTAATAATTAATCCATTGTCTTGACGTACGCGATTTTCACATTTTGCTTTTTCAACATTTTCTTTTTTTACAACACCTTCAACTAAGCGGTCCTCTTTTTTAAATTCGAAAGCAACAGATGTAACTTGCCCACCTTGTAATTCTGTACCTATTTTTGATTTCACAATTTCCATACATTCTAAAAACGAATAAGCTTCAACTTTTTTCCACTTTGACCATCCCCATTTCTGCACGTTTTCATACATTCTGAGTTGAATTTTACATGTCCCGAAATCCTCTTTTGCATTGCCTATAAAGGGTAAAAACAAAGATACAAAAATTATTAGCAGGTATTTTTTCATAAGTTCTCCATTACTTCTTTTTTTGAAACCAGGTTATCTATCTATTACTTTCTGTGTTGACACTATCGGTGTATGCACCACTCCATAACACGCATTGACTCATTGCGCTATCATAATTAATCCAAAACAAACTGGCTCAAACTGACCTATGAGCGAGTTACGTAACCGCAAGGTAACATTATAAAATAATTAAGAATTGGTCATTATTTAAAGGGCGATGGAGTTAACGTAAACCACTTAAACATATGAATATTATTATACAAATGTCCTGCCCACACACTCGCATATAGGTCAGTTCAAGGTCAGTTCATAACCAGTTTATAGTTGACCGACCGGTCGGTCAGTTATATTTTACACTCATGAACTGCACAAACCAAAGGCAGCAAAAGTGCCAGCGCACCAGGAAAAAAATTATTGGGGCCACTCTTGAAATTCTGGGTAAAGAGGGGCGCGAATTTTTAACTACAAGGCGACTTATAAAAAAGGCCGGGGTCGGTAAGGGCACAATTTACCATCATTTTAAGGATATGGACCACTTGATCATTGAATGTCTTGAATACTTTCATATAAAAACTATGTCCTCTTTTGAAGAAAAAAAATTTTATTCACTAGAAGAATATTTAATTGCTCTTGGGGGACTTTCACTGAAAATACTGGAAGACGAAAAGACACTAGTTCGAAGTCTTTTTTCATTTATGGAACACGCCTTTTACAGCAAAGACATGAAAAAACATTTCTTTGCGATGTACGAAAGTATTCTTTTATACTTTGCAGATAAAATTTTGTTGCACTCAGCAAACAAGCACATACCCAAAGAAAGAATTGATGTTTCACTTAAAATAATTGCGGCCCTAATTGATGGTCTACAACTTCATTCAGTTATTTATAAAAACCCTGGAAGTTTTCTTCATGCCTGGAACAATTTTGTTCCTGTTATTGTTGCATTTATTGAAGGAGACATAAAAACCTTTGAAAGGAGCTTAAATTGCCAAACAAACAACTAAAATTACTGGTTTTACTTTTAATGGTCCTTGTCGTTCCAATTAGTCACATCACTGTTGCTCAAGCCAATAAAGAAAACGCCCAGGATATTATTAAAAAAATAGATGAACTTTGGCGTGGAGACACAAGTGAGGCCGTGGTTGAAATGGAAATCAAAACACCAAACTGGAACAGAACAATGAAAATGAAGATGTGGTCAGAAGGAATGAAAAACACATTTATTACGGTTTTATCACCGAAAAAAGACAGAGGTGTTTCCACATTGCGGTTGGATAAAGAAATGTGGAATTTTTTTCCAAAAATAAATAAAGTAATCAAGGTTCCCCCTTCAATGATGATGGGTTCCTGGATGGGGTCAGATTTTACAAACGATGATTTAGTTAGAGAAACTTCATTATTAAATGACTACAACATTAAACTTTTAGAACCTTCAACCAAAGAGAACAACCTTTACATAGTTGAACTAATTCCAAAAGAATCAACTGCCACTGTTTGGGGGAAAATTATTATTAAGGCCCAAAAACAAACCTATATCCCTGTTGAACAAGTTTATTATGACGAAAAGGGAAATAAAATGCGAATTATGAAGTTACTTGACATTCGTAAATTTGGAAAAAGAACAATTCCTGCCACCATGGAAATGATTCCTCTTAATAAAGAGGGGCACAAAACTACCGTTAGATATTTTGAGGCAAAATTTGATCATACCTTGGAATCTGACGTTTTTACCCTAAGAAATCTAAAAAGGAACAGATAACAATGATACTCATTAAAATTGCATTTAGAAATATTTTCAGACAAAAAAGGCGCTCACTACTGACTGCGCTATCAATTGTTGGGGGCTATGTACTTTTTTCACTCTCCCTATCAATGGGTGAAGGCAGTTATTCCGTAATAATTGATGAATTCACAAGGGATCAATCGGGACACGCACAGATTCACCACAAGGATTATCTCGAAAAGCCATCGATTTATAAAACAATTACTGATGAAAACAGTGTTTATAAATCACTTAAGCAAAATAAGAAAATCTTATCATGGAGTCCAAGGGTTTTTTCTCCAGCCCTTTCATTTGCAAAAAATAAAACAACCGGGGTGACAATTGTTGGTATAGATCCACAGATGGAATCAAAAACAACACGGATACTAAAAAAGATGAACAAAGGGAGTTTTAT
>CAZQUK010000135.1:0-9178 GCA_964596435.1 uncultured Oligoflexia bacterium | reverse complement strand
AATAATCAGGAAGAATTTCATTTAGCTTGTCTTTGTTAAATGGATAAGTTTTTCCGGTAATTTGTGAAAGTCCACTTAAACTAAAAGCCAGGCCCTTCACCAGCCAACCTGGAACAGGTAGGCTTAGCGCTTTTACATCAAGAGCTGTTGACATTTTTTTAAGTAGATCGTTGTAACTTACACGTTCATCGCCTGAAATATAAAAAATTTCGCCCGACGGAACTTCACTAGTGGTTACAAGGGCCGCTTTTAATATTCCCTGGCACAAATCCAAAACATGAACCTGGCTATAATATTTCTTTTTCTCAACCCCAGCACCAGTTAAAACCGGCATAATTCTTTTTGAAACTGTCTTAAAAAAAACAAACATACCTTTATCGCGAGGGCCGTAGACAATTGGTGGCCTAACAATTGTAATTGGAAATAAATTTTTAAACTCTAGTAAATGTTTTTCACCCTCACCTTTGCTTTTTCCATAAGCAGAAACTGGTGCATCGGGCTCTGATTCATTTCTGGGTTCTATTGATTTTGCCGGTCCGCCCGCAGCCAGGCTTGATACATAGACAAACCTTTTTACTAATGCTCCAGCATCACTTACGGCTTTTGCAAGATTCCTTGTGCCTATAGAATTATGTTTATAATACCCATCTTCTGTTTTTGAACTCACAGCACCTGCCAAGTGAAACACGTAATTAACGCCACTTACTGCATCTTTTAAACTATCAGGAACCCGAAGATCCCCCGCCACTCTTTTAACTGGCAGATCTTCAAGATAAATTAATTTTGAAGTTTTTCTAACTAAAACCCGAACTTCAAACCCCTGATTATGAAGCTCTCTTGCCAGTGTACTGCCAATAAAACCCGTAGCCCCAGTAACCAAAGCACTTTTTGTATCCATAAGCATCTCCATCTAAAAACCCAAAGTACAAACATAAATACCAGCTAACCGATATCATAAATATATGCGGGTTTTTAATTCTTTGTTGAAAATTACCATCTTGGCCTGATACAACATAGTGGAAAAAACAGCCAAATGGCACTGGTAAAAAACCAATACGGGATAAATAATGACGCGGCTTGTAAAATCAAATAGACTAAAAAATGTTCACTACGACATACGTGGACCACTACTTCAAACTGCCAACAAACTGGAAAAAGAAGGTCACAAAATAATTAAACTCAATATTGGTAACCCCACTCCATTTGGGATTTATACTAACAACGAACTTCACAATCTGATTTTGTCAAAGCTACAAGAAGCCGAGGGTTACACAGATTCTAAAGGAATGAGAGAAACCCGCGAATGCATTGCCAATTACTGCATAAAAAAAGGCATTACAAATGTTGATGTTGCTAAAATCTACACTGGAAATGGTGCCAGTGAATTAATTATGATGAGTCTTCAAGGACTCCTAAATAATAAAGATGAAGTTCTGGTTCCAGCCCCAGACTATCCGCTTTGGACCGCTGCTGTTAATTTTGCAAGCGGCAGAGCCGTTCACTACCTTTGTGATGAAAAATCCGATTGGAACCCCGACATTAAAGATATCAAATCTAAGATCACCTCAAAAACAAAGGGCATAGTAATTATCAACCCTAATAATCCAACCGGAGCAAATTACAGTAAAGAAACATTGCTTGAAATAATTAAAATTGCCCGTAAGAATAAGCTTCTGCTTTTTTCTGATGAAACATACGACCGCACACTTTACGATGGGGCAAGGCACACTTCCACAGGCGCACTTGCAAAAGATGTCCCAATTATTACCTTCAATGGTTTGTCAAAATCACATTGCATTTGTGGTTATCGCGCCGGTTGGATGGCAATTAGCGGAAACACCAAAGTTATTAAAGAATATATTGAAGGCATTGATGTAATGTCCAGCATGAGACTTTGCAGCAACGTTCCTGCGCAATATGCAATACAGTTTGCTTTTAAGAATAATCTCAATCTTGACCATCTTCTAAAACCAGGTGGCAGGTTATTTGAACAACGTGAAGTGTGTATTAACATACTTAATAACATTCCCGGTGTAACTTGTGTTAAACCAAAAGCTGCCTTTTATATGTTTCCCAAGCTTGATAAAAAAATCTACAAAATCAAAGATGATCGTAAATTTGCACTGGACTTTCTAATTGAGCACAAGGTGTTAATAATTAATGGTCGTGGTTTTAACTGGCCCGAGCCTGATCACTTCAGAATCGTTTATCTTCCAGACGTTCAAAACATTAAAACCGCAATGACAAGGTTTAGCGAGTTTCTGGCCTCAAAACGCTGATTTTGCGCCGCATCCAACAGCTTTCTTACACTATTTCTTCTACTTCCTGGACTTCCCGGTGTAGAATAGTACTGTGCCAGAAGAAGAAGTAAAAGAAGCAACAGCAACACCGGAGCCGTCGGCCCCCAAAGGGGGGAAGATATTTACTATTTTGCTCCTGGTAAACACTATTGTTGTGGTGGGAGCCCTAGGCGTGATGGTGTACACTCGCATGCTGTTTGAGCGCCCAAAAATCACAGAGGGTGCCGAAAGGCAAAGACTTCTTCAAACAAAAAATAGCGAGCAAAAAAAACCCACAATACTAATTGATTTTCCAAAGTTTACCGTAAACATAAAAAGCAACCCGGCTGTCCCACGCTCAACGCCGGGCACGGAACAGCAAATTGGTGGAAAATTTCACTATGTAACCATTGCGTTTCAGGTGGAGCTAAGAGATCCCGCAAGGGCCGAGATATTTGAATCCTTACGCCCCATCTTTATGGATAAATTACTTGGAATTCTGGGCCGCAAAGCCTATCACCAACTGACGCACGTACAGGGTCGTTATGTTTTGCGCTCCCAGATACTCCAACTTGCAAACAAACTAATGGGAGAACCGGTAGCAATAAATGTGTTCTTTACAAAATTCCTCGTTCAGTAACCTTATTAAAATTCTGGTTGTGGACGATGAACCAGCAGTGCTTGGTTTAGTTAAAAAAACCATTGAAAACTCCTCGGGTTCTTATGAGGTTCTTACGTGTTTAGGTGCAAAAGAGGCCCTTGATATATTGGACCGTGAATCAATAGATTGTTTGATTACCGATATTATTATGTCCGGAATGTCTGGCTACGATTTAATAAAAACACTTCGTGCAAATAACAGTTATGCTGATATTCCAATACTTGTACTTACAAGAAAACGCAACAAGGCCGATGTGGAAAAGGCCCTTGAAATCGGAGCCACGGATTACATTGTTAAACCCATTGATTCTCCAATTCTACTCGACAAGATTGATATCTGCCTGAAAAGAAAAATTGAAAACCGCCAGGTGTTTTCGTATTTTTTGGGTCACAACCAAGGCGATGCAACGCTTAATGTTCCGTGTAAAATAGTTTCAATAAGTGAAACATCCCTGATTTTAAGAAGTCATTTTTTGTTTACAATGCGGGTTCCATTTAGAATTCAAAGTCCAATTTTTGTTCAAATTGGAATAGAGGTACCACTGCTAAGACTTCTTCACTGCAACATGATTGATCAAATGTTAGAACCCAACGAACCCCCATATGAGGCCAGATTTGCCATGGTTGGCATGAAGGAAACGGAGCTTTCAAAGCTTAGAGCGTGGGTGCAAAAAATGGAAACCTCAAAAAGCAGGGGCTAAAACTTATAACAAAGCTCAATGCCGGCGATGCGTTAACCAGAATGTGGTGCGACCTAGACACCCTGATTCGAACCACATGAAATAATTAATCTTTTTTATAAATAAGATTCAAATATTTAAATAATTTATCCGATAGGTTGTTATGACAAACACAGAGCGAAGCGTAAAAATTGCGCCAAGTCCTATCATCAAGCGCAAGCGAAAAAAAATTAGCCTTAAAGGGGTCACACTTAAAAAAATAAAAAAAATCGCAAAAGACACACTTGATGACATTTTAAAAGAACTTGTCGATTCTCAACTGCTTCTTGTTGCTTCAAGTCTGGCTTATACAACAATACTTTCAATCGTTCCTTTGCTTGCTGTTAGTTTTTCAATTTTTTATTCTTTTGGCGGAATGGAAAAGGCACTTGGTATTATTGAACCGTTTATAATACAAAACTTAACCGAAGGAACAAGCGGGGAGGTTATGAACACAATAAGAGGGTTTATTGAAAATGCCCGATCAAGCACCATCGGTGTTAGCGGTATGGTTGCCCTGATAATAACCAGTATGACCATGCTTTCCAGTATTGAAAAAGCATTCCAGAAAATCTGGAAAACAAATATCAAAAGATCACTTTTCCAAAGAGTTACAACTTACTGGTTTTTTATCACGCTTGGACCGCTATCACTTTCTGTTCTTATTGGTGTTTTATCTTCAAATAAAACTTCTTTTGTGCTCCCTTCTCAAATTGAAGGTTTTTTCTACGCAGTACTTTTCTTTTTTGCAATTTACAAGTGGGTACCACTTTGTAAGGTTCAAGGACCGCCGGCTCTTATCTCTGCAACGATTGCAGCTTCGCTTTGGAGTATTGCAAAATTTATTTATTCAATTTACACACACAATGTACTTACTTACAGTAAAATTTATGGTTCTCTTGCTGCTATTCCGATTCTTTTACTCTGGGTATATATTGCATGGATAATTGTTCTTTCGGGCGCATCACTTACAGCATCACTTCAAAGAAGGTGGTTTGAAGAGTAATGTTCAAAAAAATAAAAAACAACCCGTTTATTTATTTTGTTGTTATATTTTTTGTTTCGATAATGCTTCAACGTGGTTTTTCGAACAACACGACGCCTATGAACCCGGTGCCGCAAAGTGAGCGACAAACAGAGATTCTGTGGGAAAACTGGTATACCGTAACACTCAATCAAAACACACCTTATGGCTATTATATGGAGAGACTTGAAATCAGACGGGAGCTTAAAAACAGTGCCGATAAAAACATTGTTGATAACAGCCGCTATTTTTTTAAAAATAGCTTTTGGAAAAAAGAGGAAGGTTTTATTAACGAAGAACACACGGGCGCGCTTGCCTCCATTAGCCCATTTTTAAAACCAATACTATACAACTACCATTCAAAGTACCGTGCAACCGAAACCAATATTGATGGAACAATTGATGCTAATGGAAAAACTTTCAGAACCAGCTTCCAGCAACCTGGCGCACCACCCGAGGTGTACAAATCCAGAATTAACAAAAACACGATTTTTTCTGTTTTCTTCCCTGTCTGGCTAAAAAACGAAATTAGCAATAACCCTCCTGGTAAAAAGACCATAAAGTTTAACGCGATCCTTGAAGATCAGCCCAAGATCAAAAGCGTTAGTGGGTGGATAAAAATTCAGGAGCCTGATGAAATTGCCACAAAAACTAAAACAACCCGTATTCTTGTAAAATTTGGCGCGTCACAAAGCTTATGGTTCATTAACCAGGATGGCGTTACAGAAAGGATCGAAAAACCCGACGCTGGTATGCTAGTACAGCGCGTAACGAAGCAAGACGCATTAGATTTCCTAAACCCTCCTTTAAAAAAAGAAATTAAAAAAAATCAGTAAGACTATTTTTGTGCAATTAAAATTATATGCTAAACTCAACACATAAGTCTGGTTACTTTCCATACTTATAAAGACACAAATTAAACCGAGAACGTAAAGAGGAAATTATGTCATTAATTGATGATGCTCATCAAAAACTAGGGTCATTATTTATAACAGGTTTTAAGGGTCTTGAACTTTCTGAAGACACAGAGGCCTTTTTGAGTCAGGCGGGCATTGGTGGGGTAATACTTTTTTCTGAAAACTATGAAAACCCAGGGCAGGTTGCAGAACTTATAAACCAAATCCAAACCTGCAGAAAAGCTTTACCGTTTTGGATAACCGTTGATCATGAAGGCGGTAAGGTTCAAAGATTCAAAAAACATTTTACAAAAATTCCGGAAGCACGCGAAATTGGAAAAACAGATTCCCCAAAAGTTGCCTTTGAAATGGCAAAACTCATGGCCAAAGAACTTAAGGCTGTTGGTGTTAATGTAAATTTTTGTCCTGTTGCAGATATTTTAACAAACCCTAAAAACCCTGTTATGAGTGGAAGGGCATATGGCGATAACGAGCCTCTGGTTTCAAAAATGGTAAGTGGTTTTGTAAGAGGGCACCTGGTTGAAGGAGTACAGCCTTGCATAAAACATTTTCCGGGTCACGGAGATACAAGTAAGGATTCCCATTTTGCACTCCCCGTGGTTAATACAACACTTGAGACAATGCTTAACCGTGAGTTTAGACCCTTTACAAAAGCCAGTAAATCTCGCTGCCAGATGATAATGACTGCGCATATTATTTGTAAAGAAATTGACCCTGAATTTCCGGCAACTTGTTCAAAAAAGATTTTGCGCGGAATTTTAAGAAAAGATTTAAGGTATTCACGCATAATTATCAGTGACGACATGGAAATGAAGGCCATTACAGATAAATACGGATTTGATGAGGCTCCACGTCTTGCGCTTGAAGCCGGGTGCGACTTGTTAATATATAGGAGCGAGGATGCAGCCAGGAAAGCGTATTCGTCACTAATGAAGGCCCTTGAATCGCAAGACCTTGCTCCGGAAATAGTTCTTGAAGCTGCAGCAAGAGTTGAGACCATAAAAAAAGAGGCATTAATGCCATATAACCCAATTAATATTTCAGATATTCCAAAAAACGTTGGAATAAAAGCGAATGAAGATTTAGTCGCTGAGCTTATGAAAATAAACGGGTAGGACCAAGCAAATTCCCCAAAAGTCAGTACACCCTCGTTTTTTTGCGCCTGTTATTCACACTGCGATTCTTGACCATCAAAAAACCCAAACTCATCACAGCACACTGATATGAACTCATTCTTAAATTTAGTCTGTGCTTGCTGAATGGTCATCTCTCCACCCGCCGCCGCAGCAGCAGCTATATACGCATCCCAAACTTCAGATACATGACATGGCACTCTCTGCCCACAAGGGCAGTTCTTGCAAGTACATACAGAAGAATTAACACAGCCGGATTCCACAGTCGCATTTGTAATCCAACCAACAAGCTCACCTTGTGCATCTTTTACCTCCACACCATAACTGTACTGGCGACATCCGTCATCAGGATCACCAGAGCCTGACTTTATACCATCACAATCTTCATCTACAACGTTTCCCACTATTTCATTAGCGCCAGGATTAACATTGGCATTGGCGTCATCACAATCTTTATCAGCCACACACGAGTAACCATCGCCATCCATATCAAGGTTTTTTATTTCCTGGATGCATGCCCTTTCATTTTCCTTATAATCAACAGGAAATATTGTTGGATCCGCCGACGGAATACTCTGACAACATCTACGAAGTTCAGAAGTATCAATATCTATTTCAACTTTTGTCGTAGGACAGCCTTTTTTTCTAGCAATTCTCATGCATGTTTCAACGGTTGGTCTTGCTTCCTTGCCGTCTTCGTTTTCATAAGTGCAATAACCACCTTGCGGACAAGTGAGATAATTGGCGTCTTCTCCATCGCCATCTTTGGATACCGGGTCACATTTATCCGCACCTCCTAACGCAAAAATAAAACAAAGCGAAATAGCAGCAACAACAAGTTTTTGGTTTAAATTTCTTTTCTCCATCATACGTCCCCCTTTTGATCGATCGTGCTTATATTACCCAGATTGTCCCTTATTAAACCAAAAAGGTCAAGTAATATTTCACCCCACTCGCCGCCTGCATGGACGCTCTAACCCATTGATATCACACCCAATTTATAGCCACATTATTTCTTGACAAGCTGAGTCAAGTATTATAAGTTAACTGCACTTTAAGGCATAAAAGTTAAAGTAGACGTTGAGCATAAAGGCAAAAACAAACTGTGGAGGTAAGCCGATGATCTTAAAAAATAACATAAAAAAATTTTATAATAACTCATACAAACCCCTGGTGTTTTGCGCACTGATTTTAACTCTGTTTAGCACCACATCTCTTGTATCAACAACTGGCGCACTAAATAGAGATCCTGCCGCAATCGAACACAAACCTGTATTAACAGTTACAAGCGACACCACTGGAAATAAAAAAGCATTTTTTGATGTAGTAACTTCAGAAACCGGCGACATTCAGGCCATTAGGTATATCGATTCAGATAAAAGGAGTGAGAGTTACGGCATAAACAAACTAAAAACCGTTACCCCAATTGTTAAAAGAAACAATGTAGACGCCGTTTCATTAAAACTTTCAAGTCAATTTGATGCAACCATTGGTGGCGATCTTTATTTGATTTTACTCAAAAATAGCTATCTTGTTACGCAAGAGGAAAGAACCCTTCCTTTGTATTTAAAAAAATCAGGCGGCACTTGGAAACTTGAAGCAAACTACCACGCCAGGATTCCTTTTAATGGAATGCATATTATAAGCTGGAGCCGGGGCATTGAATCCATAGCTCTTCTAAAAGATGGCCGAGAAGTTCAAACTTATTCAATAGGCGATGATGAACTTCCTGAAATTGATCAGATTGAAAACAGGTAAACGTGCAGGAACCTAAGCGCAAATTGATTTTATAAAATTAAAACTTAATACCTGTAAAAATATTTTCTACTCTCTTCAAATATCCAGGCCGCAAGACTGGCATCATCATTGGCCCCCATACTCAAAAACGCAACACCAATTTTATAATATGTTTTCGCTCTGTCTTTTATGTAATCCGGAACTGAAGTTTCAGGGGTTTTTGATGAATAAACAATTTTTGCGCTAGTTGCATACTTTTTTTCATTCAATACAAAAACACACGAAGAAATGGCAACTCCATCAATGTAAATATCCCTTTCCTCTTCTGTTACCAGAAACGAAATCCCTCCCTCACTAATATCAAAAACATTTTTTGTGTGGACGTTTTTTAAATCAAGTGCATTTTTTATATTAACTGTAACCGGACTAAACCCTGGAATTTTATATCTGAAGGCTTTTCTTCTTTGTACCTTAAAGACCTGAAGAGGTAAAAAAAAATTCATTTCATTCCGACTAAATTCCTGGAAAATTGCCTGAAAAAAAGCACTTGCCCCTGTTAGCGAAATGGTAAAATAACATTTTTTATCGCCTTCATCTTCATTTTTCATGTATTTAACAAAACTCTCAATATCGTAACCAATTGGAACGGACACAAAAAATACTTCATCCTGTTTTATAAAATTTGAAATATATGATTTAAGTAAATGTT
>CAZQUK010000134.1:0-9180 GCA_964596435.1 uncultured Oligoflexia bacterium | reverse complement strand
TCATCTCAAATTAGATCGCTATGTAGGCTCCAGTTTGGCGCCCGCAGTACAAATTTCTACTTTTTTCCTATGGCTGATCAAAAAAACTTTGACCTAGCTAAAGACTGCATCGATAACCCAAAGGATTTTTTAGGAACTGTATGGGAATATGAACCAGGTCTTGATAATGCACGTATACGTAAATCTGGGGGTAATTTTGTCGCACGAAATTTACAGAAGGTAAAAGTTATTGAATTCAACGGTGACATCCAACAACGTGGCTATGTCTTTTTTAATCCGGATGGCTCATCGCAAATACTAAAATGTAATAAATAAGTTAACAATAAATATCGTGGTCCTGGGGCGAAACTAAATCGCCCCGGGCAAAAAACTCGAGCCACACGCCAAAGACAGTAATACACTTAAAAACCTAAACTGCCCTGAAAAACTGCAGCGGCGAAGCATTGCCCTGTGAGACTGACCAGCAATAACGCTGCATTGGAACCCCCCAGACAGAAGGCATACATAAGTCGCCCCCTACCCTAAAGAAGGCCCGACATAAGCTCTACAACAAAACTGTATAGCTAAAAGCCCCCAGCCTTATGTTACAAGTAGTCTTTCAATAAAAGAATCCTCAACCTTGCCCTGAGGCAGCCAGTTATTAACCTTTTCCTCAATTTCCTTTTTAAGGCGCCTTTTACCATCGCGCGAAAGTAATTCTTCACGCTCAATTCCTATTAATGCTTTTGAAACAACATCACGAACCCTTACCAAATGCTTCTTTATAAAGTTCCTTGTTTCTTTGCTATCACAAAGAAGTACTATATCCATTTCTGCAATGTTGCTAAATCCTCGCACTCTCTTAGTGACATTCGTTTCAAGCTTAACAGTAAAACTTCCAAGCTTAATTAAAGAATACTTATAACGTGCGGCCTTGGCTTCTTTATCAAAAAGTTCCGCAAGGTTTTCGGCCTGTTCGTGACTTGCAAGCGAAGACGGATCAATATGTTGTTTTTCCATAAAAAAAAGTGTTCCTGCAACTAAAACGTATATACCTGCAGCAAAGCTTATCAAAAAAGCAAGTGACATAATTCTTGTGGCAAAATCGCCTTTAATTAAACCTGTAAAAATTATTACTAGAGCATTTACTACACTTTTGGAAAATTCCTCAACTCTAACAACCCAGGAAACACCCGAGCGAACCTTGTGCCAGGAGGGCCGTCTTCTTTTTTTTGGTTTTTTTTCTTCGCCCTCAGCTCCGCTCCCTCCACTTTCTGAATCATTTAGTTTGGCAATTTCGGCTTGCAAGGATTCAATATTTTTCTTTTCCTTGGCTGTCATGACCTTAGGGGACAAAGACATAGCTGATGCCGCCTCGGCTTTTTCTTCTTTTTTTTCTTGGCCTTCTGTCTGTTTATCAGAGGATGAAGGCTTTTCTTCTTCTGCCATGAATTTTACCCTTATTTATAGTATTCACCATGAAACACATAGCCACAACCATGTGAAAATATTTTAATATCTGTGCCCCACAATTTACAATATTTCAAAATAACGCACAGAAATTGTCCGCTATTTTAATCAAAAAAACCCGCCATGAACCAAGGCGCGACGCATAAACCACCATTACCACACCATACACACTAAAGAATAATGATAAAAAACACGAATAGTTAACTGTAAGCGGGCAAGGAGGCCAAATGATAAATAAAATAATTTTTATCAGCAAATTCATTAAAATTATCAGCCTGGTAATTATTTCTTTTTTTATAACAAGATGTGCACTTCTGGATCTAAACGATTATTCCCATTTCGATTCAGAAGATCCATGGAGCATGAATTCAGACAACATAAGTACTTCGCCGCCATCGGGGAGTGCTTCTTCTTTTTCAAACGCCCCACGCAAAAAAAGTGACGACTATTCCTATGATTCTCCAAGTGCTGACACTTCGCACCAAAAAAGCCGATACTATAAACCCAGCTATGCAGCAGATGGCGATATTTCAATTGGTATGAATACATCAAACGTTTACCAAAGCTGGGGAGAACCACAAAAAGTTGAAACCGCAGGTAATCCAAGATCCGGCAACGAACGATGGATATACAGATCAAACTCAACAAGCTTCTGGTCAGATTCTTCTGCAAAAATTGTTTATTTTGAAAATGGTCAGGTAGTTGGCTGGGAAACACAATAAAACTGTTTTTTTACACCACCTGCCCTTTTCGAAAATAATTGCTTAAGTTAAGGTATTGTAGCCTATGGAAAAAACCGTATCATCTCCAAAGCTTTTGGCTCTTTGTGCACCCTCTGGTGGTGGCAAGTCAACTCTTGCAAAAATGCTACTTACAGCTTTCCCGGATAAATTAGTGTTATCAATTTCAACAACAACAAGGCCCCCAAGGCCTGGCGAAACCGAAGGAAAAGATTATTTTTTTGTAAGCAAAGAGGGATTTGAAAAACAAATTTCTAATAATCAGTTTGTTGAATGGGCGCAGGTCCACGACAATTACTATGGGACCTCAAAAGCATTCATTGAAAATTCAATTAAAATTGATAGGCGCCTGGTTCTTCTTGATATAGATATTCAGGGTGCGGCTTCAATAAAAAAACTTTACCCCGATGAAAGCTACCTTATTTTTATTGCCCCACCAAGCATTGAAGTACTGGAAAGTCGGCTGCGAAACCGAAAAACAGACAGCGAGGCAACAATTCAACTTAGGCTCAAAAATGCAGTAATAGAACTTAATGAGTCAAAGAAATTTGACAGAATTATAATTAATGATGAACTTAAACGCGCCTATCACGAACTTGCAGATTTAATTCAGTCATTCACAGACACCATTAAAAAGCATGAACAGTATAGTGGGGAACAAACTTGATTCTTAAAAAGAAATTTACAATCGACAAAATAATTGACTCCGTAAAAAGTTATTTTCCCGATGCAAATATTGATTTAATAAATAAAGCTTATGACTTTGCTCTTAAGGCCCATAAGGACCAAACCCGCTCAAGTGGGGAGCCGTTTATTATTCACCCGCTTGGAGTTGCACAAATTATAACCGAGCTTAAACTAGATGTTAGCAGTATCGTTACCGGAATACTTCACGACACGCTCGAAGACACACCAGTAACAGTAGAGGAAATTACAGAACTTTTTGGCGAAGAAATAACGGCTTTAGTTGATGGTGTATCAAAATTAACAAAAATCACTTTCAGAACCTCAGAAGAAAAACAGGCTGAAAATTTTCGCAAAATGATTCTTGCCATGGCAAAGGACATCCGTGTCATACTTGTTAAACTTGCCGATAGGCTTAACAACATGCGAACGCTTGGGCACCTTCCGCAGGATAGACAAAAAAAAATTGCCCAAGAAACTCTTGATATTTATGCTCCAATCGCAAACAGACTTGGTATTAGTCAGTTTAAAATTGAGCTCGAGGATCTTTGTTTAAGGCACCTGCATCCTGAAGTTTATTTCAAACTTGCACAACAGGTTGCCAAGACAAAAAAAGAACGCGAAAGATATATTGAAAAGGTTTGTGAAATTATTATTGAAAAGCTTAAAGAGTACGATATTGATGCTACTGTAACAGGAAGGGCAAAACATTTTCACTCCATTTACAAAAAAATGGATAGACGCAAGCTCGATTTTGAACAACTTCATGATCTAATTGCTTTTCGAATCGTTGTAGACAATATAACGGAGTGCTATAAGTCACTTGGTGTAATTCATGCCGCATATAAACCGGTGCCGGGGAGATTTAAAGATTACATTGCAATGCCAAAGGCAAACTCCTATCAGTCACTACACACCACCGTCATTGGACCTTATGGCGAACGCGTAGAAATTCAAATCAGAACAAATGACATGCACCAAATTGCAGAACGCGGTATTGCAGCACACTGGAAATACAAAGAAGGCAAATTTGAATCCAACAAAGGGGATGGTTTTGAGTGGGTTAATAGGCTTCTTGAATGGCAAAAGGACCTTTCGGACCCCAATGAATTTTTAGAAACAGTTAAAATTGATCTTTTTGAAGAAGATGTTTTTGTGTTTACTCCAAAAGGAGAGGTCAGGGTACTTACTTTTAATTCCACACCGCTTGACTTTGCTTATGCAATTCATACTGATGTTGGAAACCACTGTGTTGGAGCAAAAGTAAATGGAAAGATAGTACCCCTAAAACACCGATTAAAATCCGGCGATACAGTACAAATAATAACTTCAAATTCACAGACTCCATCAAAAGACTGGCTGAAAATTGCAAGATCATCGCGGGCCAAAGCAAAAATCCGATCCTTCATAAAACAACAGGAGCGAAAACGCTCAATGCAAATCGGTGCTGAGCTACTGGAGAGAATGCTAAAAAACTTCAAAATAAATTTAAGGAAACTTGAAAAATCGGGTGAACTTGAAAAGGCTGCAAGAAAAGTAAATTTTAGAACCGCAGATGAGCTGTACATTGCACTTGGTTATGGCAGAATTAACGTTGATAATGTTTTAAAATTACTCTTACCTAAAGAAATATTTGATAAATGGATTGAAGATGAAAAAGCTAAAGAACCAGAAGGAGAAGAGAAACTTCCTTTTAAGAAAAAGAAAAGTGTTGAAACAAAAAATGCTATTTCGGTTGCAGATCTTGATGACGTTCTTATTCGGTTCGGCCGCTGCTGCAGCCCGCTTCCAGGCGATAGCATAGTTGGATTTGTAACCAGAGGACGTGGGGTAACTGTTCATACAGCAAATTGTCCAAAAGCCATTGATATGGACCCACACAGAAAAGTTGATATTAAATGGAACGCCAACACTAAAAACCCAATTTACAGAACAGTTAAAATAAGAATTCTCCTGCAAGATGAGCCAGGCATTCTTGCAACAATCTCACAGGCAATTACTCAATGTGGAATAAACATCACTTCGGCAAACATAAACACAACAAAAGATAAAAAAGCTATTGGGCTTTTTGATGTAATAGTAAAAGATGTAACCCAACTGGACAAAGTAACAAGCGTACTTGAATCAAAAGCAGGGATAATATCCGTGGAAAGAATGAGATCCTAAAAAGCGGGTGCCGTTCCTGCGGGCCATAAAGCATTAGGCGGGCGTTTTTTTAATTCAACCAGCTCATCAAACTTTTTCTTTCTAAGTTCCTGCATGGCCTTAAATACCTGAATTTTCCTTTTTGGAATATTTTCCAGTTTTGCTAATTCATCTGCACTAATGTCTCTAAAAAACTCAGACTGTAATTTAAGTTCCTTTGGTGGTTCAAACTTTTTCTTTGGATCTTTTTTTTGGGCCAAAAGCCTTTCATCCTCAATAAGCTCTGCCTGCTTTTTGTAAAATTCTTTTTCCTTAAATTCTTGGACACTTTTAAATTCTTCAAGCTCAATTTTGAGCTTATGTTCAAGTCCACTTACTGCTACAGTCTGCGCCTTCTGGAAATCCCTCAAATACATCTCCCGTTCCTTCTGGGTTAGTAGCTCGTCTTCAGAATTTGCGGGTTTGCATATAGGCAGCTCGGCACCACTGGGAGCAGCAGCCTGTACGGGAGCCTCAACTTGCGCCTCAGTTTTTGCAGGTTCATCCTCTGCTTTTTTCTTTCCTCCAGCAATAGAATCCTGGGTCAAAGCGCAGAGGATAAACCACAACATCAAGCATTCTACCTTAGTAGAACGTGTTTTTTTATTTATTCTAAAAAGCAAAATACCAACTGGTCCTTTATTTTATAACCTGTATTTTATCTATAGCAAAACCCCATCCGGTGTTACTATAGTCGGTTGTCAAAAATACTTTGGCAGATCCACCAGAAACATAGTCAGTTGTATAATTGGTAAAATTACCGGTTATTGTTTCAATTGCTTCACCGCGAGCATTTTTCAGAATAACCTTGTCATACTTAGCTTCTGTTTCAATTTTTGAAAAATGAACCCTTATAAACTTCGCACCTGAATGTTTAATTTCGAATTCATAATTTTGCCTGTTTTGATACGGATGCTCGGACTCAACCACATAGGGGACATCTACCCACTGAGATTCATCAGGCTCATCAGAAGGTGGTGCTACACCATTCATGGCGTTTGCTGCATTCACACGTCCTTTTGCTAGGACCTTATTTCTAAGTTCCTGAATTGGATCGCTTGTAGCAATAAGTCTTCGTTTGATTTCGTTATAGTCCCAGTCGCTATTTGCAGACTTTAAGAGAGCCGCAACACCTGCAACATGAGGACATGCCATAGAGGTGCCACTAAATGAGTTATATTTTCCCCCTTTAACGGTACTGTAAACGTTAACACCTGGGGCCGCTACATGAACTGTTTTTGCCCCAAAGTTTGAAAAACTTGCAATCCTATCCTGATTGTCAAGCGCTGCAACTGCAATAACGTTTTCTTCCTTATATCCCGCAGGATATGTAGGGCTAGAGTCGTTATTGTTGCTTTCATTACCAGCCGCTGCAATAAAAAGAATTCCTGCATTTTTAGCTTCAACAATAGCATCTTTGAGTGCTTGCGAAAAACCGCCGCCACCCCAACTATTGCTCATTACATTAACGTGCATCATTCTTGCATAATCGATAGAACTTACGGCATCTGCTAATGTTCCGCCACCTCTAGCATCCAGAAACTTAACAGGCATAATTGATACACGCCAATTTACACCAACAATTCCCACACCATTATTGCCAGTGGAACCGATAGTTCCGGAACAGTGTGAACCGTGGTCATTATCGTCTCTTGAATTATTATTTTTTCCGGCAAAGTTCCATCCGTGAATATCGTCAACGAATCCGTTATTATCGTCGTCAATTCCGTTGTTGGCCTTACTGCCAGCCTCGCCTGGGTTTATATAAATGTTGTCTTTTAAATCCGGGTGGTCCCAATCAACACCGGTATCAATTACTGCAACGACTATATTTTTACTGCCAACTATCCCCTGCTGCCATAAAGGAAGAACGTTTACGTCTGCCCCTGGTTTTCCAGCACTGCCTCTTGAGTCATTCTGACCTGTGTTATAAACACCCCATACTTTTCCAAAATCAGGGTCATTTGGGATACCATCATCAAGCGCATGATACAAATAGTTTGGTTCCGCATACGATATATATGATTCTCCGCTAAATACTTTTGCAGCTTCAACAATATCTTTGTCTTCTGCAAAACGGATAACAGACATATCCTGTCTGGTCTTTATGGGTCTTATTGAAAGAATAGATTCCTTCCCCATTACTTTTACGAGGGTTTCAAGAGCAAGACTTTTTACCTTAACACCTGAACCTACTTTTTTGAATTTTACTACAAGTTCACCAGGCACATGCCTTGCAACTGACTTGTTTTTCTTTGCTGAAAACGCATTATCTGCAAATCCGAAACACAATACAAACGCACAAACCACTAATCCTGCGATAATTTTCGAGAATCCCTTCCCCATTTTGACCTCCTTGACGAGGCATATCCACCCTCGTCTTTAAATTGTTTAATATAAAAATTGTATAGCCAAGAATAAATGTGTCAATCCGGATGAAAAACTTTCTTTAAACAATTGGTATTTTTTCACGATCAAATTTAGAAAATAAACACATAAATGTGAAAATATTTCACGACTGTTTGCGATATAATTTAAACTTATAAGCTTTTTTGCTTTTTTTAAATACAGCAGAATGTTTAAAAATACACTTAAGGCTTTATGTGGCGTGCACCTTTCTGTATTTTTAAGACACTCACTAAAGAGTTAGTTCGTTTCTATCAATCTTATTTTTTTTACCCGTAGGAGCCATCTGATCCTTATTCTTTGATTTCGGAACAGCTTTTACAAAAGTACCGTATTTTTTAATCTCTTCTAATCTACAACTCCAATACAGCTTTCCATTGTGCACCGTCATATCCGGACATGCATCGCACATATTCATCCTACCATCTTCCATCATGTCAACAGGCTGAATAATTGTGAAGGCTTGGACATAACTCTTTTTAAGAAGACTAAGTGGGTTGCGAATTCCAGAAAACAACATATTTTTTGCAACTTTTCGCATCTTCTTATCAAATGGAGATAGTGCAAAACTTACAAATTTTCCAGTACTTAAAAATGCTGGTGAAGAATAGCTAATCCATTTTCCATTAAACAAATGATGCCCTTCTTGCACTAGTTCCATAAATAAAGGTGACACATAACCAAAAGATTTTTCTTTATTGGCAATCCTAGCGGCCATCAACCACTTGGTGGTATTTGGATCATACGTGCCGCTTAAGTAACCCGCGGGTTCAAAACTAGGTTCAACTTCACGAATCTTTGCAACAAGATGTTTTGCCTGAAGAGGCTCTTTGCCGCTCCAAACTTCATCATCTTCATAAGTTTGATTTAATTCAACTCGCACACCGTTTGCATAAAAATCATAATCACCAGTAAGTTCTGGCGCTCTAAATAAAATAAAAACTATAGTGTGTACAATATCTGGATGTTTTTTGGCCCATCTCACAACGTCAGTAACCTGGTTTATTGTTTTTTCAGTTACAGTCTGATTGAACGAACATGCAATGCCACCTTCACGTGCAAGCATTTCAGCAAACTTTAACCTTAATGGGTTAAGATCGCCTTCGGTTGTTGCTGCCTTTGCGTCGCGTCTTTTTTGAGAAGTATCAACATGGAACGTAAAACCAAAAACCCCAGCTTCTTTTAATTTATGTAAAAGCTCGGCAGTAAGAGCAACGCCGTTAGTGTTAAGAATTGGCTTCCAACCACCCTTTTTTATCAATTTTACAATTTCAACTATTTGTGGATGAACAAGTGGATCGCCTCCCGCGATACTCATACAATCACTTATTCTTTCTTTCTTAAAAACTTCTAATTCACCAGCAATCTGCTCTAAAGTTTTGTGTCCGTCCTTATCGCGTGGCCTGTAACAACCTTTACAATTCAGATTACAACTAGTTGTTACCTCAATCCAAGAAATACCGTTATCTGTAAGCGACCAAGGCATGCGGTAATATTCACGAGGTTTTAATTCTGGAACCATTTGTTTTTCTCCCAATGTGTGATGCGTTATTTTTTATTCTTTCTTAAACTCAAGCCAAGCAAGTTATCGTAATATATAAAAATATTCAACTTATCTAGCCTCTTGTATTATTTTTTAGAAATAACGCCTGGCGATAATTTTCCTTTTTTTTCAATATGTTATGGCTTGTCTGAATTTATTACTTGGCTTAATATT
>CAZQUK010000133.1:0-9210 GCA_964596435.1 uncultured Oligoflexia bacterium | reverse complement strand
ATAAAGTTCCTTTTCGTATTCAATTCTGTTTTTAATAAAATTTTTAATTTTTTTAAGGTCACCAAGTTCTAAAAAAAGGGCCCGTCTTTTTTTAAAAAAATCAAGTTCGGTTTTAATTCCGTATTCTATTCTGGCAATGGTGTCTTTTGGTGCGAAATTAAGTTTTTTTGCAAGATCTAGTACAAAATATTTACTGGCCTCTTTGTCGTCAGAGAAAATTAAAACGTTGATGTTATCAACGGCCTCAATTCTTTTTGAAACCTCGTTAAGATCAACTACACTTCTTGAGGTTGTGGGGAGCAGTTCTTCAATATCAGTTCTTAAATTTAGGTACAAAAGAACAGAATAGTAAGATGCAACGGCACCAAAAATTGTGCCTACTGCGGCAGTGAAACCCGCATATTTACATACTAATCTAAACAAAAAACTCATCGTCTCTTGGTCTACCTGCTGGTACCACTTTTGGCCAGTGGGTTTTAGTACTTAAAAATATAGGCGCGCTGCATTATCTGTGCGTTTTTTCAACTCAAGTATTGTTTTTGTGGGTTTTTTGGTCTTAACTATAATGATTGTATGGGATTTTCAAAAGCTATTCTTCAGAGTTTGTGTCTTGTTGGGGAATTTACTCTTTTTGTGTTTGAGACGTTAAGGTCTTTTAAGGGTATTTTTCGAAGAAGAATTCTTTTTTACCGTCAGTGTGAATTTATTGGTGTTAGTTCAATGGGCATCATTGCCGTGGCTGCAATATTCATGGGTGCCGTACTTGGCTATCAACTTTATGTTTCTTTACACTGGTTTGGGGTAGATGCCATTTTGGGCGGTACTGTAGGGGTTGCATTATTTCGCGAACTTGGCCCGGTACTGGCCGCAATTATGGTTACCGGTAGGGCCGGGGCCGCAATGGCTGCTGAAATTTCAAGCATGAGGATTACAGAACAGATTGACGCTCTTGAAATCATGGCGGTTGACCCGTTTGAATATTTAGTGGCACCACGAGTGCTTGCGGGTTTTGTTATGCTGCCATTTGTGGCACTTTTTTTTGGGGGAATTGCAACCTTAGCGGCGCAAGGAGTTGCATGTGGAATTATGGATCTTGATCCATCGGTTTATTGGGGACAATTTACAAAGTATGTGGATCTTTTAGAAATCGGTCATACGCTAATAAAATCCGCAACTTTTGGTCTGGTAATAACATGGATCGGATGTTTTTGTGGATATCGCGCGCATGGCGGCGCGCATGCCGTTGGGCTAGCAACAAGAAGTACCGTTGTGGCAAGTTGTCTGGTTATTCTTTTAAGCGATTATGTCTTGACCTCACTCTTGCCTTTTACTCTATCAGAACTTATAGCAATGTGAGATGAGGTAACGTAACAAATATGACGAACCAAAGAGAAATTTCAAAAATGCGTTTTAAGGTGGGTGTTTTTACCGTTCTTGGTCTGGCTTTTATCGGAGCCCTGACCGTTTTTGTAAACGATAAACCTTTTTGGTGGCGTCCTTGCCAGTTTGTTCAAATTAATATTGATGATGCCACCGGGTTAAAAACAAAATCTCCAGTCAGGTCACTTGGTCTTCAGGTTGGATATTTGAAATCAGTCAGACTTTTTGAAACTTATGTTGAGCTTGGTATTTGTATCACTGCCCCAGTGGATGTGCTTTCCTCGACGCGTGCTTTTATCAGGAGTGAGGGGTTTTTGGGTGATAAGTTTGTGGAGTTAAAACCTGTCCATTTTAAAAACAATATTGAAACAATCGAAGAAATTAAGGTTGCCAAGAAAAAAGAAGCTAGGCCAAAAAAGCAAATGATCGAGAAAAAAGAAGTTGCTATTGTAAAAAAATCTGCGGATGAATCCAATAGTCCGGTAGTAGAAGCACCGGCAGGTGGTGCGGATGGAGCTAAGGATGAAGACAGCGTTTCAAAGCAAAAAACATCTAATGAAAAAGAAGAGCACTCCACAGATAACACAGGAAAAGACGACCAAACGTTTAGATTAAAAGAAAAAAAATCAAAGTCGTATGAAATAATTTTAGGTTCATTATTTTCGCTGTTTGGTAAAAATGCATATGCAGAAGAAGAAGATGTTATTACACCTTCAAAAGTAACCGAAGACGCGGCCTTGGACGCAACTCAAAATGCTGCAGAAACCGAACACGTAGAGGGACTTGGGGATTCGGAAAATAAACCAAGAAAAATTCCTGTTGGCGAAAAATCCGGCGATATGCAAAAAATTATCAAACAAGTAAACGTTTTAACCGAAGATCTAACTGATTTGACAAGAAACCTAAAACAGGCACTAAATCCAACAGACCTTAAAAACACCATGAACCGTATAAATCAGGTTCTGGATAACGCCGCAAAAACACTTTCCCCTCAGGGAAATTTAACATTAACGGCTCAAAGAACTCTTTCAAAGTTAGAGAAATCCATTGAGCTACTTCACGACCAGATAAAGCGCATAACAGAAGGCAAGGGTTCTTTAGGTAAGATTTTAAACGATGAAGTGTATGCAGATGAATTGGAGCGAGCCTTAAAAAATGTTAACAAACTTCTTAATAAAGCCGACCAGATGCGTTTAAATATGGACGTCGGGGCAGAACAGCTAACCGCCTACAATGGTGGTCGAGGTTGGATCAGACTTGGCATTTGGCCAAGACGCGACCGCTATTATCTTGTCGGTGTTAGTATTGACCCCAGGGGGCTTATTTCCATTACAGAAACTAAAACAACGGTGAATGGTGCATCCACCACGGTTAACACCACACAGGTTGAGCAGAGCGGCATGCTTTTAACGGCTATGGTTGGTAAGGTTTATTTTACCAGATTTGATGTTTCTATTGGTGCAATTCACGGAGATGGGGCGTTATCTCTTAAATATTATGCTTGGTTTGAGGAAGGTGAAGAAAACCGACTACAGTGGACAAACCAAGTGTATTCACGCCTTAACGAAGGTTCAAGTTCAATAAGTTTTAGAAGCAGTATTGAATTTTTTGCGTGGCCAAATCTTTATATAAAAGGTGGTATTGAATCCATAAAAAAAGTTAATGGTAGCTATCCCTTTTATTTTGGAGCAGGTGTTTCTTTTGATGATGATGACATTAAACTTTTATTTACGTTTCTGTGATAAACACAACAGTCATTATTAATATAATTTGAGGTTAAAATAAACAATGTGGTTTGAACTTTCTTATACATTTCTTGGTGGTTTGGGGCTTTTCTTTTTTGGAATGAAAACCATGTCTGAATCCTTACAGGCAATAGCAAGTAATTTCATAAGAAACATTATTAAGGCACTAACCACAAATAGGTTTATGGCGGTCCTTGTGGGTATATTTGTTACAACCATAATTCAATCCAGTTCCGTAACAACGGTTATGGTCGTAGGTTTTGTTAATGCCGGACTCATGGAGCTTACGCAGGCAATTGGTGTAATTTTTGGGGCAAATATTGGAACCACAATTACAGGTTGGATCATTGCAATAAAAGTTGGTAAATATGGCCTTCTTTTTGTGGCAATTGGTGTGTTCCCGCTTCTTTTTTCCAAACAGCATAAAGTTAAGCACGTAGGTCGTCTTTTGGTATCTTTAGGGTTTATTTTTATGGGCCTTGAATTCATGAGTTCTTCATTTAAGCCATTAAGAAATATGGATTCGTTTTTGAATCTTTTGCAGTATTTTTCTGCAGATTCATTTTTAACGTTAATTGCTTGTATCGGGATAGGCGCCTGTCTTACTTTTGTTGTGCAATCAAGCTCCGCTATGCTTGGTGTTACCATTGCACTTGCAGCATCAGGTGCCATTAGTTTTCAGACAGCAGCAGCACTTGTTCTTGGTGAAAACATTGGAACAACAATTACGGCGCTTCTTGCCAGTATTGGTGCAAACACCGACGCCAAACGTGCAGCCAGGGCACATGCTCTTTTTAACGTTATAGGTGTCTGCTTTATTATGGTACCTATATTCTGGAAGTATTTAGAGGTTGTTGATGGTTTAATAATTGGTGCCCCAGATTTTATTGATGCAAGTGGTACTAAACCAAACATTGCGGCCCATATTGCTGCGGCCCATTCACTTTTTAATATAGTGAACACAATTATTTTTCTGCCACTCATTAAGCCACTTGCGGCACTTGTTACCTTTATAACACCGGCACCAAAACAAAAAGAGGTGCCGCATTTGCAATCACTTAATATTAATGTGGACCAGGCGCCTGGTTTAGCGCTTTCTGCAGCAGAAAAATCTCTTCAAAAAATATCAAAAGTTGTTTTCAAACAGTTAGGATGCACTAAAGAATATTTACTTTCGGAGGACACAAACCCGGAGTTAAGAAAGCGTATTTCAAAATATGAAACCATTTCAGACAATATACAAACTGAAATCACGGTTTTTCTGTGCCAGGTGCAGGCCGCAAGGCTTTCACCAAAGGATTCAGCTTTTGCGTACGCCATGATAAGGGCCGCTGATGAGTTTGAAAGTGTAGGTGATTATTGCGACAACCTTGCACGCTACAGGGATAGGCTCACTCAATCCAAGGAAAAAATTAGTAGTGGCGCAATCAAAGAATTGGAGGATTTGTTCGATAAAATTATCAAATTTTATCGAAAAATTGATATATCACTTCAAACAGGAAACGACTGGGATCTAAGGGATCTTAATCTGGATATGGAAGAAGTAATATGTTTTGCAAATACAATGCAGGAAAATCACAGGGATCGTTTAAATCAAGGAATGTGTAAGCCCATAGCCGGAATGCTTTTTAGTGATATGGTGGTTGGTATCAGAAAAATAAAAAACCATCTTATTAATGTGGCTGAGGTTATGTCAGGAAAATACGAATCGGGTAATTAAACTATTCTGGAATAACGCTTAATGTGCGCTATATATTCAAGTGGTCAATTTAAAACTATAAGGTAAGGCTAGTCTTTTTTTTTCTTCTTGAATTTATCCCAAAAACTGCCACCGGCCTCTTTATTTTCAGCGGGTTTATCTTCCTTGGAGTTTTCAGGTGCCACATCTTCGTTTCCACTTGGCATTTGTTCTTGCAGTGAGCCTAAGAGATTTTTAAGCGCAGGTGGTAGTGAACTTTCAAGTGCCTCTGCCTCTGCAGTTACATCCTGTCCTTGCATGGTTTTATTCATAATTGCACGGAATTTTTTTAGCTGTTTTTTAGGAAGCGATTGCATGGCTTGCGCAAATTGCATCATAAGGGCAGGGTCCATGTTGTTTGGGTCAAAACCACCGGTGGATTCTTTAAGTTTTTCATTTTGCATTAAAGCTTGCACATTAAGTGAAGTTCCAAGTTGTGGCGCTGCACCTTTACCGCAACAGCGTTTATATTTTTTTCCGCTCCCACAGGGGCACGGTTTATTTCTTCCAATATTATTTGAAGTTTCCTTCATAAGTAAATTTCTCCATGTAGAGTTGATTCAATATTTTTAGCCCGAAAACGTATATTCATCAATATAACGTTGAAAAGTAATTTTTATTACGCGGAGCGGCACCACTAAAAAACAGCAAAATTACGTGGACAGTAAGCCAGCTCGCAAGGCACACGCCAGCACATTGATCCCAAGTTTTATGAGTTATATACTATTTAATACAGCTATCTCATCGCTTAACCAGTAACGAAGTTTGTGAGGTAATTTTTTCAGATTAATATCAGATGGTTTTGCGCCCATAATATCTGTAAGCATTTTCTCGTATTTTTGGTGCAATGCGGTTCTTGTCTCTACATCCAGCCATTCAAGTGCAGCACTCATTGCGCTGTTAATTATACTGGCCGCGCTTATTCTTGCCGATTGGCTATACAAAAAAACAGGTGTTTTGATTTCCGTGATCGAGCCATCAGTGTTTTGAATTTTTGTCACATTAAACTCATCAGGTTTTGTTTCAAAAATAATTTTTTCGGCAACTATGGGTAACAGAATTTCAAACTGTTTTGATATACTGCCATCAGCAATGTAACCATTTACATCAAAATCAAGTTCAAGTCTGGCTGATGCAAGAGCCGCAAGTAGATTTGCAAGTAGTTTTTCCTCAAAGTTATCAATGAATATTTTTCCTGTCTTTTTAATGTATTCAATTTCATTTTTCGTAAAAGAGTGCTTGTTGCCATCTAGTCCAGTAAAATTTCTAACGTCATCTCTTTCAAGATACGATACAAGTTTGCTGTAAAGTGTATTCTTAAATGGAACGGTTATTAAGTCGGTTACATTTTTTGATGAAAAGTTCGATGGCAAATAACACAAAGTCTCTGAACAGTGTGTTATCGTATTCGGCATAGGGAAAAGTGAAAAAAATGTATTTTTTACCCCACCTAAAATATCAATCTGGTTTTCAATATTATTTAGTTTTGCTTTAAGTACTTCCTCTGAGTTCATTTCTCCAATGAAAGGAAACTTTCTTTCAATCGCAACAGTTTTTGTTGAAGATTTAAGCCAACTTATTTGTTTTAAAAATAATTCTATATAGCCTTTCACCAAACTATCAGTACTAAAATTAATCTCATTAAGCTCTCTTGCATTCACAGGGTTAACTGGAGATTTTGCAAACATAAAAGTGTTAACAAGCAAAAATGGCAACGTGCTGATACCGTCGTTGATTTCTGACAGATTATAAACTAGCGGGTTTTTACCACTATCGTTTTGTTTGCAATCCGCGTAGGCTGATACTTCTTCGTCTGTGCAAAATAGAGGTGTGGTGTTTTGGTCGGGCGCAACACCAAAATATCCCCACTTTATCGCAGCCGTATCGTACGGAAGTGCTTTACTTAAAGTCGGTATCTGGCTTCCAATCATAGAATCATCTATTGTTGGGAGATAATCCATTGTGGTTGTTGAAAAAATGTTTTCCTCACCTGGTACAACTCCTTCAATCAAATATCTTCTAAAATGTTCCTTTTGTTCTTTTATGGAAACGTTGGCCTCAAGGTTACCTGCAAAATTATGTCGTAGGCCCAGAACATGTCCTATTTCGTGTGCCACGGTGTTTCTTACAACGTCTTGTGAAAGTTTTAAAAACACGGAGTCATCGCTACCATTTTCAATGGTGCTTTTAAGAACTCTTGCAAGTTGGGCTTTGAAGGTTGAGTCGCTTAAACTATGATTATTACACTCAGTTTGTGGAGCAAGAAATTTAAGCGTGGGGTGCGCGTGCCTTGTAGCTGTTTCTGTTTTTTCTTCCTCAGTCAGCAGCTGTCGAAGAAGGTCCTCGGCCCTTATTTTTGTATTAAAAGCAAAAACACTTGTAAGATAAATCTGCCCGTGCAGAATTTCGCCAGTTCTTGGATCAGCAAGAAGGTCGGCCCTGGCGCCCCCTCCTTTGTTCCACGGTATCCATTGGACCACGTTAAATTCAGGATCTGGAGCGGTAATACCAGCTGGTGCCATGCTCGCAGTAATAACATCTTTTCCAAAAGCTTTGTTCCAATACAAGATGCCCTCTTTTACGGCTTCAACATATTCAGGAGGAGTATTTGCGCTTACATGAAAATTTATTTGTTTATTGTGATCCCACTTACTTATGTTTATTGAAAGCTCGCCTGTTGTTGGTTCAAGAAGCGGGGCCGTTTCAAAAAAACCTGCAAGTTTTGCATATTTTGGTGCGCGTTTTTCAAAATTTGGGTTTGGGTTATAGGGGGTAATAAAATATTTCACAGCAAAAGTTGGATATACTGAACCCTGCATTGTCATCTGTTCGCTTTGAAAAATTTGCTTAATTTCAAGAAAATTTGCGCGCATGGAAATTTTATCAATAAAGCTAAACTCAATCTTGATACCAACAGTTCCGGCTCCGTATTGATACTCAGGGTTACTGGAATGTCCGCTAAGAGAACTTTGCACAAATACTTTTTGCATTCCTTTATTCCAATCTAAAATTAAAGCGTCTTTTGTTTCTTCAACGATTGGAATCTCTGCAAGCAGTGAAGTAGCCGGGATATCGTCAGTAACCACGTGTCCCTTTGTTGATTCAAGCAGAAAAACTGAATTTTCCTGTCTTTTAAAACTTACAATTTTGCCATTTAGTCCAACGCCAGAAGTTTCCTCTTCCTGAAATAATAATGAGGCCGTAAGCAAAAACTCTTTATCAAGCGATTTTTTTTGGATCGCAAGATTAAACCTGTTGGAACCAAGTGGGCTTAAGGCTTCTGGTGGAGCACTTGGTAAATTCGCATCGGTTTCGATTGCTGCAAAAGATTTTGTTATGTCAGTGGGCGCCTTCAGGTTGATGTCTGCTTTTTGGCCACAACCAAGAATTGAAAACACAGTCAAAGAAGTTAAGACTGAGAGAAGTAATGCAAATTTTGAGATTTTCACGTCGATCCTCCGGTGTTTAATTTTTTTGAACTTTTTACAGCTCGGCAAAGTTATAATTTTATGCGCCACGCGTCAAGACTTGGCGTGTAATTTTGTTATTAGTTCTTAAGGATTATTTTGTATTTTTTACACACCGCACAGCTAGTCTTAGTCTGTAGAATTTATTATAACTGGCCGAAAAGAGTTGGATTTTTTTTATAATCTTAATTACTTAAAGGCTTCTGTACACTCGCTGATAGGTCAAAATGTTAAGACAACTCTTAACCCCTCGAAATAACACACTAAAAAATAACGCATTGGGCTAAAGTAATTAACGCGTATGGCCGACAAGTCTAGTAGGGCAATTTTGAAAGGCGCATGAACGATGAAAACATAAATACGGTGACCTTAATGAATAAGGGGGTTTGTCGTCATGAAGAATAAATGGCCAATAGGACTGGGCATTGTAGCCTTTTGTCATTTCATAGTTGCTATAATAGTTATCCTTGTACCTGATGCAGAAGCTGATTCTAGAGAGTTTGCAAATGATTCGCGGCTTGAAGGAAGAGAAGCTATGCGTGAAATGCGAGAAAATAAAAAGCAAATCAGGCACAATAATAATGAAAAAGCTGAGAGCCAAAACTCATCACATTCAAAATGGACGCTGGCACCCGCCTGGGATCTAGGTTCTCCGGTTGGCACCTATACCGGAAAAGACAGTAAAAAATTAAACGCGAATCGCGCCCCTTCTTCACTTAAAATTCAAGGTGTTCGAGTGCTTGAGCATCCGCGAAATGAAACACCTATTTGGAAACGCGCACCGTATTCAAGTGGGAGCGATAAAAATGTTCCTTAAAATGTTCTGCCTGTAAATAAAAAGGGGGGAAACCTATGCGCTGTTTTTATTTAATGTTTGTAG
>CAZQUK010000132.1:1670-9273 GCA_964596435.1 uncultured Oligoflexia bacterium | reverse complement strand
GTTAGAACAAACACCGGCTGGTACGAACTGTGCTGCGGTAAGGATGGCTTGGTGAACAACACTGAAATTTCTGAATCCCAAATAAGCAACATAGAAAATGCGTGTGCGGATTATAACGAAGACAAGGACAAAGATGGCGTAACCTTCGCAGAAGGTGACTGTAATGATAGTGACGCCCGCGTATTGAGAACCGCATATGTTGATAGTGACGGGGATAAATACACCGTAGCTATATGTGTCGGTAATGACACCGTTGCTGGCGAGACCGCCAAGTCTGAGCCAGCTGACTGCGATGACTACACTGAACACGTCAAACCAGGAGCACCAATCACCAGGGCCTGTTATGATGACGGCGCCACCGATTGTGATTGTAACGGAGTAGATGACTTCATAGGAGTGTGTGCATTAACCTACGATGGTGACGTTGGTGGATGCACCTGTATTGATGGCGCCGGCGTTCTTTCCCCATGTGACGGTGCAAAGTTTCGTGCGGCTTGCTGCAAAGTGAATAACCAAAATCCAAACTTCAATGGTGGCTATAACAATTGTGGTTGTGCACCGTTTGAAGATGGCGATGTAAATAGTCGGCTTTGGGTCTCTTATTTTGGTATGATGGAGTATAAGAATGTCGCTGAGCTTCCGGGCGATAGCTATAGTTCTATTCAATTTGAACATAATGGCATGTATCAACAGACGATGGATAAAGCTGTAAGGAGTGCTTGTAGCATCGCCACTACAGACTGCCGGACAGCAAAGCCGATACCGGCGGGGAATTGAATTTTGTAAAAAAAAGTTATAATTTAGAAAGAGTTAGATACAAGTCATAAGGCTTCAAATCCCCTTGGGGTCGCCAAATTCTTTTTGGGCCATTTGGCTCAAAACATTAAATGGTTTTTTCATTTCATAACAAACAGTTGAACTATTGAGCAATGAGTTCGATGGTAACTTATCAATGTCAATACGTCTTTGCTTCTGGAGATTTCATTATTCACAAATATTTCGCATATGATGGCATCGATTTGACCTGTTACTTTTTATGCAAACCTTATTCAAAGCATCTGATTACCTCATTAACAGACGTTACCCCATTAATGGATTTCTCTATTGCCTCTTTTTAATAGATCCAGGTCAAGAGTTCTAAGTTTTTCAGATAAATTTTCTGGTAGTTTATCTCCTCTTACTTTGAACGTTGCCAGAAAAGCCTGTTTTAAAATATCATTATTGCATTTAGGTAAAAAATGATAAAGGTCAAAAACATCTTTTGATCTGGAATTATCGGGACGAATTATCAGTGCATGTAATTTTTCTGAACTTGAAGATTCGATGGTATATAGTGCCGCGCATGTGGGCGGAGCAGGCATTGCCGCGCAGCCAACACACGAGCAAACTAGGTCACAATTGACACATCTACAAGCACTTTGCGTCTGACAAAAAAATAGTCATGCATATTTAATAATCAGGAAAACAACACCTACAACGCATCAATATCACTATCAAAAAAACCCATCAATTTGGCTCATTTTTTGCTTCTTCACTATGTATAGGGAGTGAGAGGTATATGGGATCAAAAAAAACAACAAAAAAATTAATTTTTATTATAAGTGTGTGTTTATGTTTTAATGCAAAAACTTTTGCAAATGAAAATTTTGCAAATAGATCGCAGACAGACACTATTGCTTCGGACATTGCCGCAACAGATATCACAGCACCAGGCGCCGCTTCTGCAGAAACCCTTGCCCATACCACAACAGCACCAGGCGCCGCCGTGGCCCACCGGGCAACACCCGCCCAAGCAACATTCGCCACCTCCATAACAGACACAACCTTCAGTTCAAACCCTCTCCCGCAAGACACCATAACAAACACACAAGCGTGCGACTGTTGCCGTTACAAACACCTTGTGGATTTTTCTTCTCTTGCAGATAAAGTTGCTTTAATAGGCATTAGGGCGCTTATAAATGAACACAGTGTGTTTGACGATAAATTAATCCGTGATTTTTACAGATTAAAAATACAATCTATAAAAGCAATTCCCAGTCACTGTTACGCCAAACTTGTTAACGAAGCTTCAGGCGATTTCAGATTTGTCATTCAAGGTGATTTACTGAACCAACACAGACCAAAAGTAAGTGCGGCATCAGATTATCGACCTGCATATTTGCAAGGCATGTATCGGCCAATGGTTTATTTGGCAAAAGAAGAATATTGCGGTGATTTAAGAGGAGTTGAGCTTAGTAGTTTTATTGACAAAAACTGCAAAACCCATAGTTGTGATTGGAACAACCCCACTGTTGCTAACGAATACACGCAAATAACACAAAATTTTTATGATTGTTTTTATGATGAGAAAAATAATAATAATGAAGAAACCGACAAAAAAATAAAAAATTTCAAACCCGGAGACTTGAAAGCAAAACTTGCAAAGCAATATCCAGACACACAAGTTGATAACCTTAGGGATATTGAACTCATGCAGATTTATCATGAATTACTTCACTCCGATTCAGAAAATAAATTAGTCGCAAAAATGAAACTATTGAAAAATAAAATCACAAAAGAAGAGGCGCTCGATTTAGTTGCGCTTTTTGGTTATCAGTTTAATGAGGGTTATGATTCAGACAGAGCTGCAGCAAGTCCGGCGCTTAACGATTCAAGTGTTGTTGGCACCGGTGATCTCCTCGGCGCGGCACAAGCAAATGCAGATTCAAAGGGTGTTAAAAGTTATGCAGGTGTTTGCAGGGATATTGCTGTTGCCCAGGCCAGAATGCTTCGGGCCTTTGGTTTTAATAAAACATACGTGGTGGTTTACAATACTGTTCAACAGGTTCCTCATACAAGTGTAATGGCCGTTGATCCAGATAATCCAAATCAAATTTATAAAATTAACTATAGTAAAAGAATGGATTCCAAGGGCGGATCAAGTCTTTCAATGCATCAGGGTAACCAGGATGCGGGCTTTGGTTACTACTTGTATGATGCAAACAAGGCAACGCCAATTATTTATTTACCAGGTATCACAAGCGAAGTTATGGCCGAATTCGCAGGTGGCGGTTTGGAGGAAATTGGCGGCGATCCTTTAAGTCGCCCCAAACATCACAAAGTGTCGGCTGCTTACAGGTTCGGTAAAAACAAGGATCACGGCTTATCGCTTGGTGTGGCCCAGGATGGAATTGGAAACCGTTATGTTGTTTCAGGTTATAATCTGAAATTTGGGAATAGAGACTATTCTCCAGGAAAAATAGGCGTATCTGTTGGTGTTCAAAACAGACCAGGTGAAGTTCATGGATATCCCGATGGACAAGACAGAAACATGGGAATCGGATATGTTTTATATTCACAAAAATTTAGAACCCCAGCCATTAGCCCAATAGGCGATTCACAGGCTTTGTGGGTTGATACAAATATTTCAGCGGCTCTGGCGCTTGCCGGCACATTTGAAGAATATACAGCAGGCCTTGGTTCTGTTGATGCGCATATAAAACCAGGGTTAAATTTTGAACAACGTCTTGGTGATCGCAGTACATTAAGATTTCGCGTTGAATCTCAACACACACCAATGACAAAAGACGTAAGAAACGCAACATCAGAACCTGAAAACGTTACAATGAGTACGGACTTTATTGCTTTTCAAACAGAAGGAAATATCAAACTACCGTTTGATGAAAAAATTTATCTCATATCAAGACTTGATCTTGTTAGAAGCCATCTTGGCTATAGGGGTAGGGCCGAATTAGGTGTGGCATCTGATCTTGGTGCCGTAACAGTTTACGGACAAGGACCATTAACAAGGGATACTGAAACTTTCCAGGAAGCTGGTGGAAGAGAAATAGCCGGGAGAATAGTTTTACCTTTTGAGTATATGGGTACAAAAATTAATCTTTCAATGTCTCCTTATTACAGATTTGAAGAAAGAGGCAGAAATGGTTATCCTGAAAATTGGGAAGGCACATATGATGAAGGTAATTTTTCGCATGGCGCCCCTGGCGATAGTGAAGATAGGAAAGATTCCTACGGCTCATATATGAATCTTGAAGTTGAATTTTAATTTTTTTATTTTATCACTTTGTGGGTTAGCGGTTAAAGCGTATTTATTCTGTGTGCACCCGATGTGTCTGATTTGACATGCGTACCATTGCACAACATGGGCACATAACGTGTTGAAATTCATAAAAAATATATTGGCATAATTTCTGCTTATTAAAATATCAATTAACGGTAATTTGAAGGAGATTTAAAAAAGGGAGCTTTTAAATATCCTGATTATTGCCAGGAAGGATCGGCAAATAGTGATGATTAAGTTAAAAGTTGCAGATGACCTGAAGGTTGACGAGACTGCTGAGCGAAAACGGGTCAGATATTTGCTATCCCTCCTAAATAATAAAATTGATAATTTCAAATTCTGCTTCCGTCAGATCTTAAATGAAATCGACAGGCTCGAAAAACAATCGATGCGTGATGATTTGACAGGACTACTAAGGCGAGGTGCTTTTTTTGAATGTTTGAAGGATCTGTTTAAAAAAGATGAACCAGAAATTGGTACAAGTACTGAAGGGGGAAGTTTTATGAAGGATCCTGTTGCGATTTTTATGGTTGATATTGACCACTTTAAAAAAGTTAATGATGAATATGGCCATCTTGTTGGTGATAAGGTTTTAGAAAGAGTGGCAAAACTTTTACAAGAATACGCATCTCATGATGTTCAAGTCGGGCGTTTTGGTGGAGAGGAATTTGTATTAGGTGTCAGTGCCCCTAAAGAGAAAGTTTTTGAAATGGCATTGAAGTTAAAAAAAAGAGTTCCCGCTGCGACAGAAATAATACCGGGCGGCCTTACTGTTAGTATTGGCATTTCGTTTTGTGAAAAAGAAGAAGACATTATGCACTCACTTAATCAGGCAGATAGAGCCTTATATAAAGCAAAAGAAGCGGGCCGAAATTGCATTAAGGTGGTTAATAACAGTAATAGGAATAAACAAAATTTACCTAGAAAAAAGGCCAGTTAAATACAGTTTCAGCTCTTATCAAGAAAACCCCAGCCTTCAGGCTTGGCAGTACGTTCACTTTTTTTAAGTTGAGGGCGCGGTGGGGATGCTAAATTTTCTAATCATGAAAATAAATTATTTTTTGGAATTTAAAACAATAAAGGACTCTAAGGATTAAGCCTTAGGGTCCTTTATCGCTACGGGTGCGATATTAATGGGGGGAAGTCACACGCCCGTAGGAACGGGCTTTATATGATTGTGCTTGGCGTATGTCAACACGTAAAAAAAATAAACTAGTCTGCAAGCGAGTGTATAGATAGCGCTTAACACTTTGTATTTGTATTCTAAAAAATAAAAACCCAAATTTTCAGGGCTGCCCAGGTGTGTTCCAGTTAACATATTAATATAATTGAAAAAATCACACCCTACACACTCGCTCGTAGGCCAGTTTGGGAAATCTCATTCACCCACGGCAAGGCCGTGTCCAAAGCCGTGGGCAAGGCCGTGTCCAAAGCCGTGGTCAAGGCCGTGGTCAAAGCCGTGTCCAAGGCTGCGGCAATACGGTGGTGGTGCTCTGCCTCCGGTCGCGCATAAGCATAGAAGCGCGGCAAGGAGAGATGGTGATTTTGAGGCGTTTGATAGCTATTGTAGGGTGGGACTAATACATTTTAGGTGATTACTAAATTGAAAAATATTTCTGTTTCGGTTCATTTTACACAAGTAAGACCGTGATATAACATTATAGTATGTTTAATCACAAAATCGGTACCAGGATTATTTTAGGATACATCTTTTTATCTTTGTTTATTATCAGTGTTTCTTCATTTGGATATTATTTTGTAAAATCAATTGAAGAACACTCCCAAACCCTAAATTTATATATTGAAGAGGATAAGAAAATATACGAATTTAAACTTACTGTTTTACAATTAATCATGCCCGCAAACGATTGGCTCATTACCGGAAATGAAAAATATAAAAGAGATTTTAAAATATTATATAAAAAGGCGAACTTACAATTAGAAACTTTTAACCATGACCTTCATACCCACAAAATGCATTCGATTATAACAAACGCAAAAAATGACCTTAACAATATTTATGATCTAACTCAGGTTATTTTTGGCATACAAATAAGCTCAAGTATCAGTGGAGCAAAACAAATGGAAAAATTGGACTACTATATCGCGGGTCCATTTATCGAACGATTAAACAAATTTCACGATAATTTGAACCAACAGCAGTATGAATTTACAAACTTAGTTAAAAACTATGAAACTAAAACAAAAGTATTAATTACAATAATGGGTATCTTGGGTTTATTTTTAGGATTTATTATTGGTCTTCTTATAACGAAGTCAATCACGGTTCCTCTTAAAAAACTCATACATGGTGCAAATGAAATCTCAAATGGGAATTATACGTATAAAATTGACAATTGTAGTAAAAACGAAATCGGAAATTTATGTAATGTTTTTAATAAAATGAACAATAAAATCGCAGTAAGACAAAAAATACATTCATTTATTAATGATATTTTAGGATTCACATTAGAGAATATTTCAATTGAAAAAATACTTGGAAAAGTTATTGAAAAGATTGTTACACTCGACTGGCTCTCTTTTGAAAATAAGGGGTGTATATTTTTATTTGACAATAAAAGTAAAAACTTATTGCTTAAGGCACAAAAAAATGTTGGTGACCATATAATTCACAATTGCCATGAGGTTCCTCTCAATAAGTGCCTTTGTGGTATTGCTGCTGCAAGTAAAAAAATAGTATTTAAAAGTAATTTAAACTGCCAACACGAAATTCATTTTACTGGAATGAATAATCATGGGCATTACTGTATGCCGATTCTTGACGGTGAAAAGAATTTGTTAGGAGTTATTACTGTTTATGTCAAGGAGAATTCAGAACAAAAAGCTATCGAAACAGATTTTTTAGAAATCACAAGTAATGTACTCGCAGGGATAATACGCCATAAATACGAAGAAGAGAAAAATAAAATACTCCAAGAACAGCTATTTCACTCATCAAAGCTATCTTCACTTGGAGAAATGGCAGGCGGAATTGCACATGAGCTTAAAAATCCACTCTCTGGCATAAAAATTTATACAGAAAACATAAAAGAAATTGTTGAAATCAAAAATTGTACTGACGAGGATATAACAAAAAGTATTGATGGTATAAATAACAGTATAGGCAAAATGACTAGTATTATTAACCAGGTTAATACTTTTGGGCGAAAAAATCCTAGTAAAAAAGTTATTTTAAAAATTAATCGCGTAATAACGGAAGCATTAGCTCTTACTCAAAAACAACTTGAAAAAGAAAATATATTTGTGGAATCAAACCATCTTGATTTAAACTTTGATTTGCTTGCAGACCCCGACAAACTTGAACAGGTATTTTTAAATCTTTTAATAAATGCTAAGGATGCCTTAAAACATTCACAGAAAAAGCAAATAAAAATATTTCTTGAACCAGAGATAGATCATCTTGTTGTATATTTTGAGGACACTGGAAGTGGAATAAAAAAAGAAATTTGGGATAAAATATTCGATCCTTTCTTTACAACCAAGGATGTTGGAGAGGGAACGGGGCTTGGTTTGTCAATAGTC
>CAZQUK010000132.1:0-1660 GCA_964596435.1 uncultured Oligoflexia bacterium | reverse complement strand
TCCATAGCATAATAGGAGAACATAACGGCAAAATTACAATTGAAAATCCTACACCACCATTTAAAACAAGATTTAAAATCATACTTCCCCTTGATAAGCGAGTATAACAATGGAAAACAAAAACCATATTTTAATCGTTGATGATGATAGTAATGTTTTAGATTCCATTTCTTTGTATCTTAAGAGAATGAACTTTAACGTGTTAAGTGCTGAAAATGGACAGGAGGGATATGAGTTTTTTTTGAAGCATACCCCATCAATAGTGATTACCGACGTAAAAATGCCCAAAATGAATGGAATCGAGCTGTTAAAAAAAATTAAAGATTCCAATACAAACACCAGCGTGATTTTAATGACTGCTTTTTCAGAACTACTTGAAACGAAATCAGCTTATGAACTTGGTGCTGATGCGTTTTTATCAAAACCTTTTGAGTTAAGTGACTTGTTGGGACAGCTGCAAAAGCTATTGGCAACTTCAGATAAAGAAGTAATCCTCGAAAAGGATCATCTTGATGATAATTTTCAAAGCATAAAAATAGAAGAATTTATTTCGGGAAGTAAGATCAGTTATCCTATATATATTAGGCTTTCAAAAAATAAATATGTTCGTGTTTCATATGTTGGTGAAGATCTCTCATTTGACAGGATTAACAAATATATAGCCAACGGCCTTGATCGGCTTTACCTTACAAAACAAGATTATGAAAAATATATTTCAATGACCATTAAACTTACTGATGCCATTGAGAAAAATGTAATAAAAATTGCACAACCAAAAAGAGTAAAATTCATTGAAACTGCCAACAATATTGTTTTGAAAGATGTTTTTTCAAAGGTAATTGATGAAGAAAGTTTTGAAACTGCAAAAAAGATGATGTTATCCACGCTTAACATTACAGCCTCAAATAAGGATCTCTTCAAACTCGTTCAATCAATAAGTGAAAATTCAGATTATTTATATGCACATTCAATAACTGTTACAGTTTTTTCTCTCCTGTTGGCAAAACAATTAGAATGGGTTTCCAGCAAGAACAGGACAAACATTGCACTTGGTGCATTATTTCATGATTTTGGAAAAAAAATTATTCCTGAAAAATTGTACAGAAAAAAACTTATTGAATTAACTCATGATGACAGAAGGCAGCTCGAAAAACATCCAATTTATGGTGCTGAAATGCTTCAAGGAATATCATCAATACCTGATGATGTTATTCAGATTGTGTTACAACATCACGAAAACTGTTCCTCAACCGGTTATCCGAATAGGGTGGATAGAGCACACATTCATCCTTTTGCAAAAGTTATATCCATAGCTAATGAGTTTGTTGTAACCTTGGAACAAAGAACTGATATTTCTGATGACGAAAAAAGGTATCAAATGGCGCTGGAAACACTATCGAATATGAAAAAGTCATATTTTGATAAAACATTTTTAATGAAATTCATTGAGATATTTAAGTTTGTATAATTGTAATTGCATCATCTGCACCACGGATTAATTAATTAGTCTCACAGCCTTTAAGCTGTTCCTAGTAATTGTTTGACCTGGTGCCAATGCACTGTTCGCAGAAAGTTTCGCTTTATTTTGTGTTATTAGTTCCAGGTTTTCACAAAATATGGAATGACTTTGAGGGAACAAATTCGACATTATGCCGGTAAT
>CAZQUK010000131.1:0-9330 GCA_964596435.1 uncultured Oligoflexia bacterium | reverse complement strand
ACTAGGAGCATGGCACACCTGTGCACTGGATTTAGAAGGTGTTAAATGTTGGGGGTATAATGGAAATGGACAAATAAAAGTTCCAAAAGATCTAAAAAACCCCACTCAAGTATCACTAGGAGTACATCACACCTGTGCACTGGATTTAGAAGGTGTTAAATGTTGGGGGGGGAATGGAGAAGGACAAATAAAAGTTCCAAAAGATCTAAAAAACCCAACTCAAATATCACTAGGAGCATGGCACACCTGTGCACTGGATTTAGAAGGTGTTAAATGTTGGGGGTATAATGGAAATGGACAAATAAAAGTTCCAAAAGATCTAAAAAACCCCACTCAAGTATCACTAGGAGTACATCACACCTGTGCACTAGATTTAGAAGGTGTTAAATGTTGGGGGGATAATGGAAATGGACAAATAAAAGTCCCAAAAGATCTAAAAGACCCCACTCAAATATCACTAGGAGACTATCACACCTGTGCACTAGATTTAGAAGGTGTTAAATGTTGGGGGCATAATAGAGATGGACAAACTTCTGTTCCAGAAAGTTTAAGGTTTTACTAATATGAAAAAGATAATTAGTTTTATTTTATTAAGCTTTCTACTTACACCATATGTATTGGCAAGTGACGGTAATGCATCTGCCGAAGGCACATCAAATCCCTTTCTTGACGGCACACAGAAGCGCACCCTTACGGAGGAAGAAAAAACAGATTTATTAAAATACGCAGATACATCACGCGCACGTTTACTAAAAGTTTTTTGGCATGGCCAAAAAAATCCTGAAAATATTGATTTTTTTAAATTAATTATTAAAAATAACAACGATATAAAAGGAACATAATAATTAATAAGAAGGAGAGGGAAAATGAAAAAAAATAGAATAATAGCAATAATAATTGGAGTTGTGGTTAGTTCATTAACGACTTATGCAAAGCAAGAGGCACCACCGAATGTTGATTCTGATACAACGGGCCGTATGATTGAAGTGGGATCAGGAGCCGTGAAGCTTAGAACTGATGAAGTAATGTTAGAAGCGGGTGCCACTTTTTTTCAGGATTCTGATGATCGATATGGCGCAGGCCTTAAATTTACTGGGATGACGTTTTTAAAATTTGATAAATTAACATTTGATTCAACAAAGGGCTATGGAAGTTTTTTTGTTCTAAACCCAGGCATTGATAGTGAAATTCTTTTTAGTAAAAGCGATAGTGATGAAGGGAATGATCAAATTTTATATCAAAAATTTTATGTAGGTGGTCTGGCACTTTTCAGAGCACAGGGCATATTACGAAAAAGGTATAGATCTAAGGTGAAAGCTACTGCAGGTGTTGCTGTTGGCCAAATTGGTTTTCAATATGAAAGCGATGACAGATCGGATCTTTTAATTAAATCACTACTGGTAGAAGCCGTTCAAGCATCAGCGCACACCGCTTTTAAGGTTGGAGGAATACTTGTTGATGTGTGTGGGTTTGTTTCACCACTTGGTTTTATAAATATAAATGGTGCAAGTGGCATTAGCGGTCAATATGGCCGTATGTTTGGCAGGGAAGACTTTAATAATGCGTACAGACTTGCAGCCAGTGCTTGTCTTGGTGTTAATTTTGGAGAAAACGTTGGATATTTGCGTGATGATGTAAATTACGAATACATGACAGGTGGTTTAAGTCCAGATGTAGTAAGTGGCCTTGAGGCACTGCGCGGTGAGGGACAAATTGTAAGATTAAAAAATACATTATCTTTTAGAGAAATTGCAGGTTCGCAGTTTTATGTCGGCTGGTCAATCCAGGATTCAGATTATAAAGTTAGAGAAAAGTACAAAGATCCATTAACCGGCCAGGAAATTAATAAAATAGAACATAAATTTGTAAAAACCAATATGTTTTCTGTTGGGTACGAATGGTATTAAGGAGTAAGCTTGAGGATATATAATTTTTTAATATTATTTTGCAGCATTAACTTGTTATGTGCGTTAGGTGCATATTCTGACAGTAATACGGTTAACCCTTTTCTTGACGGAACAGAGCGTCGCCAATTAACAGAGTTTGAGCAAAGTTATTTATTGGAATATATTGAAAAATCCACACTTATATTAAATGAAGCACTAGAAAAAGCTCAGGGTGAGGTTTTTGATGACGCGCTTAATATCTATGAAAAGGCCATTAAAGAAGTAGTTATATATTCTTTTAATAATAAATATTTCTCAGAACTTTTAATGCGAGTAGTGCTTAATCAAGCTATGGAACTTGTATTTGGTGTTAGTGGTGCGAGTGGTTCGAAGTATTTGACGGATGGCCTTTTAGAAAATGCGGTAAATAAAGACATAAAAAGATTAATCTTAGAGGATTCTATTAACTTAGCGTTGAAATATAAAACCCGCGACATAGATATTGTAAAAAGAAATGATGTTACTTTCTTGCCGTTTGTTAAATTGTCTTTTGATAGATTATATTTAGTAAAAAAATGGTTATCCGGTGTTATAGAAAGTAAATTCCAGTACGAATTTTTAAAAACCACACTTAATCAGTGGTTAAATGTTGCTCTAAATTTAAATGGACTAGAAATTCAACTTTACGCTGAAGAGTTATTGGAAGTTGATACAATCCTAGAAAATGAAGATGGGCGTACTGAGGCTGAGGATTATATTAGACAGATACGGGTATTGCGCAAAACGCTCATGAAGTTAATAAAAAGCTATGAAAATAAAGATCCAGACATGATAAAAGAGATTGCCGCAAAGAAGAGACTTCTTGAGCTAAAACTTCAAAAAGAAGAGGAATTAAGGCATCAAGAATATCTTAATGTGTGGAGAAAAACTGTGATTAAGCGGCCACTGTCTGTTAATGAAAAATATGGCTGTGTTATTACTAATAGCGGTTTGAAATGTTGGGCTTTTAAAGATGGAAAAAATATAGAAGTTCCAGAAATGACAAATCCTACAAATATTTCTGTGGGCTTTAATCAAATATGTGCAATTGCAGATGAAGGTGTGGTTTGTTTTGAAGGCAAAAATAGTATTAAAAAAGAAATATTGGAGCCAATAGATATTTCTGTTGGTAAATACCATACATGCGCCATAGGTAAAATGGGTTTGAAATGTTGGGCTAATATTAATGTAAGCGGAAAAGACCTTGTGTATGGCCAATTAAAAGTACCGGAGCTAAGAAATCCTAAAAAAATTGTTTCAGGCGTGCTTCATTCGTGTGCTGTTGATGATGATGGCGTTAAATGTTGGGGAGCAGAAGGCGATATGAATGAAAAACACGATATTACAGTAGTTCCAAGTGGAGTGGGTGTTCCTCAAGAAATTAAAGCTGGTGATTATCATACTTGTATTGTTGATGATGGTGAAGCAATTTGCTGGGGCTTGAATCATAAAGGAAAAGATAAAAGCCCTGAGTTTATAAAAGATATTAGATTAATAAGTTTAGGTTCTTATTATTCGTGTGCCGTATTGGGAGATAAAAGAGATTATAATTATTCAGAAATAGAATGTTGGTATTATTATCAACCTGACACAACGCGCGAACGCTCATTTGGTGGGTACGGAATTGATCTTGTGGTTAGAGGCGGCGCAAGAGATCCAACTAGGCTTTTATTAATTGAATCAGGTGGCTATAATTTTTGTGGAATTTATGAAGAAAAATTGATTTGTAAAAATAAAAGAAGAGAAACAATAAAGTATCCAGAAATTTCTTTTAAAGAAATACCTTATATACCCTTATAACAGAAATAATGTTGATAGCTAAATGGTAATGCCGAGTAGCGTAAACTATAGCTTACAATAAAGCTAAATATCTTAACTAGATAGCTAAATGTAAACCAAAGCTTACAAATAATTAAATATATGCTGACAAACGTCGATATGTAAACTAAAGTTTACATATGGGGATATAAAAATGGTTAAATTGGAGATTAGCACACGGAAAAAAGGGGCTAAACAAAATAAAACGGAAAAGTTATTAATTCCAAATAACATAGATGAATTTAGAGATATCTGCAAAGCGTATCGAAAAAAAAATAAAATTACGATTGATCAGGTCGCAAAATATTCTGAAATATCAAGGCAGGGTATTTCAAAGTTTGAAAATGGAAAAACTGATATAAAGCTGTCGAATTTTCTGAAATATGCCGAAATATGTGGAATAAAGATTCTAATTAAGGTTATTGGCGATGAATAAAACGCTATTCGTTTATTATAAAAACAAACTGGTTGGATCTATTAAAAAAAAATCGGACGATACTATTACATTTAGTTATAGTGAAAAATGGTTATCGGCCGTAAATAATTTTCCGTTATCTCCAGCTCTTGAGCTTAGAGAAGACGCATTTAATAATAGAGAGACAAGAGCATTTTTTGAAAACCTTTTGCCTGAAGGCGATTTGCGTATAAAACTTGAAAAAATATTCAAAAGAAACCTGACTGATTGTTTTAATTTTCTAAATAATTATGGGGTAGATTGTGCTGGCGCTTTAATTATCACTTCTGATGAAAGTTATGTAAATAAAATAGATCCAGATGAGGTGCAAAAGATAAGCATATCAAATTTACAAAAAGCTTATAAGAATGGGGAAGACTTAGCCATATATTCATATACTGGTTGCGATGCTAAATTTTCTCTAGCAGGAGCGCAGGATAAAATTCCAGTTATTTTTTACAAAAATAATATTTATTTACCAATTAAAGGCGGAGCTACAAGTCATATTATAAAATCACCCATTCGGGTTAAGGATACTTATGAAACTGTTTATAATGAATATTACTGTATGAAATTAGCTCATGCTATTGGGCTTGATGTTGCAGATGTTGACATTATTGAAGGCTCTCCACCATTTTATCTTGTTAATCGATTTGATAGAGAGATTGTTGATGGACACATTGAAAGAATTCATCAATACGATTTTTGTCAAGCACAGGGTTATTCTGCTTCTGAAAAATATGAAGAAGATGGAGGGCCGGGGGTTGTAGAAAACTACAATACAATAAAAAGATTAAGCAATAATATTGCAAGTGATCTTGATGGTTTTGTGAGGTGGGTTTCTTATAATATAATTATCGGCAACAATGATTCACATTCTAAAAATTTATCTTTTTTAAGTCGAATAAATAATTTAAGTGTATCCCCTTATTATGATTTAATTTCTACAAGTATTTATAAAGTATATGATAACAAATTCGCTTTTCAAATTGGTGGTCAGCGACAATGGAATAAATTAAAAAAACGCAATTTTGATTTGGTAATGCAGTCGTTGGGTTTCAAAAAGAATATTGATTTATTTTGGGGCGATTTTATTAAAACAATGAATCTTATTTTGGAAAAAAGTGATGTAGTAAAAAAAGACTTTGTAACTAAATATGGAGAAAAAAAGGTAATAAACGAAATCAATAAAGAGATTTCAAAAAGAATTCACCATATTAAAAAAATAAATAGTATAAAATAAAACATCAACTCTAAAAATAAGAAGTAAGCCCCAGCCTAGATTTTTGCGGCTACGGCATTTGCCATATCAAGTGTTGAGTTTGTCCCACCCATATCGTATGTGCGAACCTTGCCTTCTTTTATGACTTCAGAAACTGCGTTGTCAATAATGCGGGCTTTGTTTTTTTCTCCAAGCCAATCAAGCATCATTTTTGCAGCTAAAATATTAGCAATTGGATTCACCTTGTACTGGCCAAAATATTTTGGTGCTGATCCATGTGTTGGTTCAAACACGGCATATTTATCGCCAATGTTACCTGCACATGCAAATCCCAAGCCCCCAATTAACTGCGCGCCAAGGTCAGATAAAATATCACCAAACATGTTTTCTGCCACAATAACGCCATATGTGTTTGGGTTTTTAATGAGCCACATGCACTGGGCATCAATATTGGTTTCCCAAAGTTCAATACCCGGGTAGTCTTTTGCAATTTCGCGTGCTGTTCTTAAAATCAAACCACCTGTTTCGCGAAGTACGTTTGGTTTGTCGCACATGGTGACATTTTTATAACCAAACTTTTTAGCAAAATCAAAAGCACTATTTATAATTCTTGTACACCCTTTTTTGGTCATAATACGCGTTGACATTGCAATGTTTTCGCAGCCATGTTCCTTAAATTTTTTCATCTTTGGGTGGTGCTTATCAAGTACATCATATACATCCTGGGGTAGAGGAAAAAATTCCACTCCACCATACATGCCTTCTGTGTTTTCCCTGAAAAATATTAGATCAATACCTTCTTTAAAATTAAGTGGGTTCCCGGGGTATGCCTTGCACGGGCGCATGTTTGTGTGGAGATCAAATTCCTGGCGCATTCTAACAATTGGTGAAAAATATGTGTGTCCTTTGCCCCTGAGCGATGGATCTAGTTCCGCTGCAGCTTCTTCTTTGGGCTTTGAAGTAATTGCGCCAAAAAGGCCTGCGTCGGTTTGCTTCATTTTTTCGATGGTACGTTTTGGAAGAGCATCGGCTTCTTTGACCCAGAAATCCCAACCAATATCACAATTAACGTATTCAGCATCAAATGATAATTTATCAAGAACTATTTTTGTGGCTTCCATTGTTTCGTTGCCAACACCATCTCCCGGTAACCACGCAATTTTATACTTAGCCATTAATTTCTCCTTTTGGGTTTATGTTTTTCTTTACCCAGTTCTCAAGGCCGCCAAGAATAATTAGTTCCTGTGCAGCAGTGCCTATCGGGTTAATAGAATAAGTTTTATCTTCGACAGAAATTGTTGATTTTTTAACATCTAGCTTTGCTTTTATTTCGGTTTTAACTGTAAGCTTGTTTGTTCCAAATGTAGATTTTAAGTCATTTACAAGCTCAGGAACATCAATCACCAAAAACCCATTATTAATTGCATTTCGCTTGTAAGTTTCACTAAAAGATCCTGCAATAACAAGCCTGATACCGCGGTATTTAAGCGCGGTGGCAGCCTGTTCGCGTGAACTTCCGGAACCAAAATTATAACCTCCCACCAGAAAATCGCCAGTTTTTATAAGTTTCTGAAATTCAGGATCATAGTTTTCCATGGCAACAAGTGCCTGGTCTTTTGGCTTGAAGTCGTCATTATAAGTGTATTTACCAGGATAAATTGCATCAGTATTGAGATTGTCCTGGTGACAAAAAATTATTTCGCCCTCAAAAAACTCCGGAAACTCCTCCATAAGATTAACAGTGGCCGCACTTTCCTTTTTAACCTCACTGAGTGAAATATTTGCTTTTGGCAAATCATTAAAAGATTTTAAAAACCCGGGCATATCAATGTAACCCTTTATGGCTGATTCAGCTACAACCTTAGGGGACGCTAAATATACTTCGGCTGATTTTGAACCCATACGACCCTTGAAATTTCTGTTTGTTGCTGAAATTCCAACTTCATTATCTTCAAGTAAACCAGTGCCAAGGCCAATACACGGGCCGCACCCTGGTGGCAGTGGTGTTGCGCCACTTGCAAGAATATTTTGCCAGTCACCGCTTGCTTCACTTTGCTTTTGAATTTCGCTTGATGCGGCTGCAACAAAAAGTTTTACATGACTTGCAATTTTCCTGCCCTTAAGCACGTGTGCGGCTTCAGTAAGATCGCTTAATCTTGCATTCACACAAGACACCAAATATGCTTTGTTAATTTTTATTATTTTTGTTGCAAGTTTATAAGCAGGGGTAGCTATTTTTAGGTTATGTGGGCCCGAAATATAGGGAATAATAGTTGCTAAATTAATTTCAATTTCTTTGGCGTATCTGGCATCAGCATCTGGTGATAAATGACCGCGCTCATAGGCTTCTTCAAGATCTTTTATTCTGTTTGCATCAAATCTTGGGTTGCTATTATCGTTCTCGCCATCCTCATCAGAGGGAACACCTGCGGGGCCGCGTTTTTTTATATATTCGGCTCTTTTCTTTATCCAGGTGCATGTAACTTTATCGGCAGGGAAGACACCAGCAAGAGCTCCCCACTCGGTTGTCATGTTGGCAATTGCAAATCTGTCTTCAATTGATAGAGTTTCTGCACCACTTCCGCTAAATTCAATTGCATGGTTTAAAACTTCATCTTTATTAAAGATTCCACAAAGTGTTATTATAAGATCCTTGCCCGTAACGCCTTCTCTTAAATATCCAGTGAGTTTTACTTTTACTACGGGTGGAACTTGCCACCATGTCCTTGTTGTTGCCCAAATTGCTGCAGCGTCTGTTCTTACTACTGGTGTGCCAAGGCAGCCTAATCCCCCATAAGTGTTAGAATGACTATCAGAGGCAACAAGCATTGTTCCTGGCCAGACATAGCCTTCTTCAATCATAATCTGATGGCCAATGCCTCTTCCTGCTGGGTAAAAATCAACACCCATTTCGCGCGCAAAGGACTCAATGTTTTTATATTTGTTAATTGTACTCTCACTTTTATCCTGAATGCCGTGATCGAGGGCAAAAACCACCTGGCGTGGGTTTGCAATTTTTTTTGCTCCAATAGATTTAAATTTTGGAACCACGGCCCCAGTGTTGTCGTGGGTTAAAATGTGCAAGGGGCGAATTGATATGTAGTCACCACTTTTAACACTGCTTGGTTCATCAACGTCAACTGCAAAATGTCCTGCAATTTTTTCAATTAGATTCTGGGCCATAAATTTGTGCTCCTTATTTAACAAGCTCAAAATCTATAAAATCCGCATGGTGAAAAATAATACTTTCGGGTAAAAGCTTTTCACCACTTCCTTCTTTTGAATGAGTTGCAATAATGTGCATAACTTCAGATGGAAGGTTGTGCTTAAAGGCAAGGCCAACACCACTAAAGGGGTGCCTGATGTGTTTGCCATAATCGGATTTAACAGGTTTACCGCTTTTTATCTCAAATTCAAGAAGCTTTCCAACATCAGCAAGAAGGGCACCTGCAATTAAATAGTCACGATTAATAAGTGTTTTGTTTTTGCCGTGAATTTCGTTTAATACGTCATCACAGGCCGTACACATTTTACAAACGGCCCTAACGTGGTCAATAAAAGTAATTTTTACGTTTTGTGCAAGAAGTGTAAAAGGCATTTCGCAAAGTAGTTTTTCGCTCCATCCACGAAAATTAATTGCGTCATCCCAGACAGCAATAACCTTTGACTGTAAAGATTTATCTTTGATTTCTTTAATTTCCGGAAGTAAACGTACAATCATGTCCTTCATTTTTTATTGTCTCCTAAAAAAATTATAAATTTATATTATCCAGGCCATCATATTCACACGCTCCTGGAATAATGTTTCTCATAGGTTTTTGCCTTGAGCGTTCTTCGTGAATATGCGCAATAAGTCCAGGAACCCGCGCCATAATAAAAAACATATTTCCAAGTTCATGTGGTATACCAAT
>CAZQUK010000130.1:0-9372 GCA_964596435.1 uncultured Oligoflexia bacterium | reverse complement strand
CTTACGCTTTCTCAATCATTCCAATTAGTTGCACTTCAGAAAAAAATTCGGGTTAGGAAAAAAAGGTACTTTTCTTTTTTAAGGTAATTACCCTCAAGTCTGTGGGGTTTTATGTTTTTGGCATAAAACAAATTTTTTACTTCAAATTTAGATAAAAAAAACAGAAAATTAAGTATGGAAGATATTTCAAAATTTTCTGAAAAAGCATCCTACGCCGATCTGTTTGAGCGTCTTTTTGACCCAGGGTTCCTCGTGGATATTGAAGAATTTAAAATTCTTGAATGTAACGAGGCATGCCAACGGGTACTTGGATATTCTGCAACAGAGCTTGAGCAGGTATCGTTAACTACGATTGTTGAGTCAGATGACAATGAGTTTTTTTTAAAGTCTATGAGAATGACAAAAAGACGGTATTATCCGCGTCAGTTTATTTGTAAATTTAAGACAAAAGAAAATGTTAAACTTTTTGTGGAAATCATGGCCTGCAGACTTAAGTTATCAACCGAAGAAGAAGTTATGCAAGTTATTGCAAAAGATATTACCAAGCAAAAAGAAGCCGAAGCAAATGCCAGGGAATATTTGGAAAAGCTTCAGGCCGCAAACGTTAAACTTGAAGAACTATCTATAACAGATGGACTTACAAAACTATTTAATGTCAGACGTTTTAAGGAACAACTTGAATATGAGCATCTACTGTCTTCAAGAATGAAAACACCGTATTCAATAATATTTTGTGATGTGGATAACTTTAAGAACTACAACGATAGTCATGGTCACCCCGCAGGCGATCAGGTTCTTTGCCAGGTTGGAAAAATATTTACTCAGCAATCAAGAAAAACTGACCTTGTTGCACGATATGGTGGCGAGGAATTTGTGGTTCTTTGTAGGCGCACAAATTTGATGCAGGCACTTATTCTTGCAGAACGTCTTAGAAAAGTTGTTTCTGAGCACCCTTTTGAGCACGCAAAAGAGCAGCCTCTTGGCATGCTTTCTATAAGTCTTGGCGTTTCAAGTTATCCGGAAGATGGAAAGACATGGGAAGAAGTTCTTAAAAAGGCAGACGAAGCCGTGTATTACTCAAAAAATACGGGCAGAAACCGCATTAGTTCAAGAATTGAGATAGGGAAAATTTGCCCCACCGATAAAAATTAAAAACTGTGCTGGTTAAAAAAAAATCAAATTCCAATCAGCTTATCGTGAACAGATTTTGAATTTGCTTCAATAATTGTGTGTAAGCTACCCATGTGACTGTCCATGGTTACAACAACAGGAAAATCCTCCACCTCTAAGAGCCACATCGCTTCGGGTACTCCAAATTCAGAAAGTTTATAAACCGTTTTTACTTTTTTAACACATTTACCAAGTTCCGCTGCAAGCCCACCGATTGCATGCAGGTACACTGCGCCATACTCACTGCACGCCTTTAAGGTTCCAGCACCCATGCCACCTTTACCAATTACGGCGCGGACTTTGTAGTGACGAAAAACTTCTGGCGTATAAGGTTCTTCACGAATAGAAGTTGTTGGGCCCGCTGCCACAAATTTGTATTCGCCATTTTTTTCTTTTTTTACAATCGGGCCGCAGTGGTAAATACAGCCGTTTTTTAGGATTTCTTCAATTTCGGTTGGGTGCTCCTCAACCAGCCACTTATGAGCGGCATCTCGTCCGGTTATGATCTGACCGCTTAGGGAAAGCTCATCACCAACTTTTAGTTTTCTTACTTCTTCTTCTGTCATAGGGAACGATGTTTTAATTTGTGCCATTGTAATTTACTCCTTAAAAAAATTAAATATCAGAATATTTTGCTTTTCCGTCTGGGGTTAAAATCATTTTTTTGCGCCTGGCTGACCAACATAGGTAAGCTACGCTTATAAAAAAACTTGCCGGCAACCGCATCTTTGCGCCAATCTTTACGCCAAGTACTGTAGTTTTTCCGCCAAAACCCATTGGGCCGATGCCTAATTTATTTAGATCTTCAAAAAGTTTTTGCTCTAGTTTTGCAAGTTCAGCGTTTGTGTTTTTGTCGTTTACTGGACGTAAAAGTTGTTCTTTGGCGCATTCAAATCCTGATTTTCTGTCCCCACCAATGCCAACACCAATTATACCTGGGCCGCAACCCTTGCCTTGTGCGCTCCAAACTGCATTTATTACGGCTTTGTAAACACCACTAAGATCGCGTCCTGCCTTAATACTCATGTCTGGAATTGTATATTGCCGACTAACGTTTTCACTGCCGCCTCCTTTTAACAGGAGCCTTGTTTGAATGTAGTTTTTATCCCACTGGTGAAGATGAATTTGAGGAAGTCCTGGGCCAAGATTATTGCCTGGGTTTTTGCCGGTAATTGAATCAACTGAGTTTGGCCTTAAATAAGTTTTCTTGGTTGCTTCTGCAACTGCCTTATGAATGGCTTTGATTAGATCCTTATGTGAGACTTTTTTTGGAACATCAATAAAAAAAGATGGGGTACCGGTGTCCTGACAAAGAGGTATGGAGGTACTTGCAGACAGGATTATGTCCTTTAAAATTGCATCTAAAGTACTTTTAGCCGGCGAACCTTCGTCTTCATTATCTCTGCCTTTTTTTATGGCATCAATTACATCTTTAGACATAATTGTTGATGTTCGTTTTATAAGTTCTAAAAAATGATCTTTAAGGTTACCAAACTCTTTTTTGCTGGTGGTTACCTTTTTCTTTTTTGTAATTTTCTTGGTTTTTGTGGGTTTTTTTGTTTTTTTTATCTTGGCCATAATGTTACCTCCATTTATGTCCTTATATGTTTATTCCGTCATTTATGGCGTGAATTACTATTTGTGCGCATGCTGTGGCATCTGAAAGGGCTTCGTGATGGTTAAGCTTAATGCCCAAATGGTCGCAAACGTTTGGAAGTTTTGTGGGTCTTATGTTCCATGCAGATCTTGCAAGTTGTACCGTGCAGACAAAACGCTTATCAGGCATATCAATCCCGTAATAATCGCAACAAGCCTTAAGCACTCTTCCATCAAACGATGCGTTGTGGGCGGCAATGAAATCCACATCATCAAATTCTTTACAAATTTTTTGCCAAACCTCATCAAAAAGGGGTTCTTTTGAAACCTGGCCCCATGTAATTCCATGAATATATGTGAACATGAATCTTTTTTCTGGTGGGCGGATTAAGTAAACTTTCTGTTTAACAATTTTTCCATTTTTAACTTTTACAATACCAATAGAACAGGCACTGTGCGGGTGCTGGTTTGCTGTTTCAAAATCTATTGCAAGAAAAGTGTTCCCCATAGCTTAGTGTATTTATCGAATTTACTAATTTATGTACAGATATTATAGATACGGCCACCTGTGTCATTAAGAGTTTTATTGCCTTAACAAAACTAAAAGTTTACCTATATTTTGATGGAATCAAATTTTGGACAACAGGTTAGGTATTGGAATCGTAAGCTTAAGCGCAATGAAGAGGAAAATATTTATGGGGAAAAAATGCTGCGCTGGGTTTATGGGGCGCGTATGGGGCAAATACTCTTAAAGTTTATTACAAAACCATTTTTTTCAAAGGCTGTGGGCGTTTTTATGGACAGCACGCTTAGCCGTAGTAAAATTAATAGATTCATAAAAAAATTTTCAATTCCAATTAATGAATTTGAGTCCGCATCATATGTGAGTTTTAATGATTTTTTTATCAGAAAATTTAAGAGTGGTGTGCGTATCTTTGTTTCCGATTCTGCGTTTATGCCGGCTTTTTGTGAGGCAAGATATCTTGCTTTTGAAAAATTGGATATTTCAAAAGGGTTCCCGGTAAAAGGCCAACTTCTTACAGTTAATCATCTTTTATCTGATAAGAATGAATTGAAATATTTTTCTGGAGGTCCGGCGTTTATTGCAAGACTTTGTCCGACAGATTATCATCGTTTCCATTTTCCCGACAATGGTAAGGTAATATCAAGGAGAAGGATCAGGGGCAAATTTGATTCAGTAAGTCCTGTTGCTCTTAATAAAAAAAATGATATTTTTTGTACCAACGAGCGCCAAATAAGTATTTTAGAAACACAGAATTTTGGAAAACTTGCTTTTGTAGAGGTTGGCGCAACTTGCGTTGGAAAAATTGTTCAGACGCACACCCAGGATGAATTTTTGCGCGGAGAGGAGAAGGGTTACTTTCTTTTTGGTGGCTCCACTGTGATAATATTGGGTGAACCCGGATGGTGGGTGCCAGATAAAGATATATTAGACAAAACAGCGGATGGTGTGGAATCTTTAATTACTCTTGGTGAGCAAATTGCAAGAAAGCTTGGATAGATTGTATGAACGATGAAGAGGAATTAAAAATAAATTTAATAGATACTCACTGCCACCTTGATTACGACTACGGGGAAAAATCAACAAAAGACCTGGTTCTTGAGGCACAATCTGCGGGTGTTAAAACATTAATTACAATTTCAACTGAAATGAAGACTTTGGGGAAGGATCAGGCATTTTCTGATAAGTTTAATAATATTTATCATTCAGTTGGGATTCACCCCCACGAAGCTGAAACAATTAAACCAGGTGATATTGAAAAACTTAAAGAAGCATCAAAACACCCATCTTGTGTTGCAATTGGGGAAATTGGTCTTGACTATTATTATGATCACTCACCAAGGGATATTCAGATCTTTGTACTTAATGACCAGCTAAATTTAGCAGTTGAAGTTAAAAAACCAGTTGTTATTCACACAAGAAACGCTGAAGATGAAATGTTAAAGGCCCTCACAAACTTTGTGTCAAAAAAACCCAAAAACCTAACTCCCGGCGTTATTCATTGTTTTTCGGGGTCCTATGAATTCGGAAAAGCCTGTCTTGATATGGGGTTTTATCTTTCTGTAACCGGTATAATTACATTTAAAAAGGCAATAGAATTTCAAAGCATTATCAGTAAGTTTCCTCTTGAAAGAATTTTTATTGAAACAGATGCCCCCTTTCTGGCTCCGGTTCCCTATAGGGGTAAAACGTGTGAACCAAAAATGGTTTTGCATACAGCAAAAAAACTGGCAGATTTGTTTAATGTGTCTTTAGAGGAAGTGGCGCGTGTTACTACACAAAACGCGAAAAAAGTTTTTCAAATAAAATAATAAAACGCTAGGTGCTATTCGTGTTCTTGATTTGACTTGTAGAAAAACCTATCCATTTGCCGGTTATAACCGGTCCACTCACCATAAGTCTGATCGCTTTTAATAAACTCACCGATTGCACAAATCTTTGAGTCCAGATCATCTATTGAATTTAAGATTACAGCTTCAAGGCATTTTGGCCTTTTGGGCGAACCAAACTCAAGTTGTCCATGGTGTGAGAGTATCATGTGCTTTAATAAAAGCGCTTTTTCCATCGGAAAGGGCTTTTTAATCTTTTCGCCTTTTGTTTCAAGCTCAGCAATTTTTTTATTAATAACCTCTGCTCCCATAACTAGGTGCCCAATAAGTCTTCCCTCGCTACTGTAATCAATCACCCTTTCGTAAGTAAGCTCCCAGAGTTTTCCGATGTCATGCAGCAGGCCACCAAGAATAAGCAGATCCCGGTTAATTTGAGGACCGTAATGTGATGCCGCAAAATCCAGAAATTTTACAATTGAAACAATATGCTCAAGCAACCCACCTGCGTATGCGTGATGTATGGTTTTTGCTGCTGGAGCAGTTTTTAAGCGGCTAACAATATCTTCATCATCTATAAATATACTTTCAGCAAGGGTCCTAAAGTCGGGATCTTTCATGGTGCTAATAAATTTTAATATGGTTGAATAAAGGTCCTCCGGATTAAGTGCGCTTTTTTCCAGATAGTCAGAAATTGTGGTTTGTTCTTCTCTTAAAATTTGCAGATCACTTACGATAATCTGAAGTCTGTTCTGGAATGTCTGGCATTTGCCTTCAACCCATACGAACACATCTTTTACGGCTTGGCCTGAGTAAATTTCCACCCCATCCCAAATTCTGGCTTCCATCTCGCCTGTTCTATCCATAAGCACAAGGTTCATGTAGGGTTTACCTGTTTTTCCGGTGGCCACAGCCGAAAATTTTACCAAAAACGGAGAAGAAACCTCCGCTTTGTCCTTTAGGCTTGAAATAAACTGAGTTTTTTCAACGGTATCCATAAAGTTTAATTTATCTAAACCACTATCTGGGTTTTTTTTCATACTACCATATTCACAATTCTAGTTTTTTTAGGAGTTTAAAGTGTTTTTCTACTCCTTCATGGGTTATTTTAATTACAGTTATTTGTCAAAAGGGGTCTTGGATTAAATACTTTTAATTTTTTTCAAATAACCCAAATTTTTTGCACTTTAAATAATAAGTGGGCGTTTGAGGTTGGTTTTTGTGATTAGATTAGTTGGTTTCATTTTTACCCTTATAGTTTGTTTGATTTTAGGGTTTCAATTCAATAGCTTAGCTTATTTTGGCGACACATTTGGCATAGCTCCCACATTAAATTGGAAAACAATTGAAACGGATCATTTTAGGGTTTCGTATCCGGTTGAATTATCCGAAATTGCTCGTGAATCTACAAAACATTTAGAAGAGGCACACAGCGTTCTTAGCCCGATTTTTCTTTGGGAGTCGCGCGCAAAGGTGCAGGTTTTAATAGTTGATAACGCCGATTCTGCAAACGGAATGGCGGCTGCCACTATTCGCTTTGGCCTCATGTTAATTGTAACACCTCCTGATAACTGGTCCTCTATTGGAAACTACGACGACTGGTTAAGAATGCTTGTTTTTCATGAGTATACGCATTTTTTGAATATGGATGTAACAACTGATTTTTACGTTCCTCTGCGTTACATTTTTGGTGATTCCATCTTACCTAATTCTATTTGGCCCATGTGGATGATTGAAGGAATGGCTGTTTGGATGGAAACAAGGCACACCCAAGTCGGACGTGGGCGGAGCCCATATTATGAAATGATTTTAAGAGCAGCCGTGGATGAGGGTATTTTCGGACTTGATGATTGGGTAACGCTTTCAAAAATTGATTCTGGAAGGCCGTACTTTCCGGGTGGCGCCACACCGTATTTTTTTGGTTATCAGTTAATGAATAAAGTTGCCATGAAAACTTATCTTTCCGAAAAGTCAGATGCCGAAAACGCGGCAATTGCAGAAAAAACACTTGGCAAAATTTCATATAATTCAGGCGGCAGGGTTCCGTTTTTTATTAATGGTAATCTTGAAAAAATAATTGGTACCGACTGGTATTGGGTTTGGAGCGAATGGGCAAGCGAAACAAGTAAAAGAGTCAGAGCACAACTAAATAAAATTAGATTACAACCAGCAACCCGTTTTAGAAGAATCACAACTGATGGTTATAGTGTTTTGGGTGTGTCGGGTTCAAAAGACGGAAAATGGTTGGCGTATTCAAAAGACAGCCTTCATGAACGTCTGGGTTTATATCTTTATGATGTTTCAAAAAAAGAATCCAGAAAAGTAACTGATAAAATTGGCGGAATTGGTATATCGTTTTCTCCTGATTCAAAATTTGTTTTTTTTGATTCTCTTAACCGTTATGCGCAGTATAATCTTTATAGCGATTTGTATGTTTACGATGTTGAAAACGATTCTGCATATTCTATAAGTCATGGTTTAAGAGCAAAAAGTCCTGACGTTGCGCCAGACGGTAAACAAATTGTTTTTACCGTTTCAAATGGTGGGAGCACACATTTGGCACTTGCTGATCTTCTTCACACTGACGGTGAATTCAAACTGGGTTCGATTAAAATAATTTTTAATGCTGGATTTCTGGGGCGCGTTTCAACTCCAAAATTTTCGCATGGCGGTGATTCGGTTGTTTTTACATTACATAAAAATGGTCAGACGCACGAAGATTTAATGAAAATCAATCTTTTAAGTAAGTCGCTAATAACACTTGTTTCCAATGGAAAACATAACAGGTACCCCACGTATGATTCGAGAGGAAATTTGTTTTTTGTTTCTGACATAAGTGGTGTCGAAAATATTTATGCATACTCTGAAGGGGGTAAACTTAGACAAGTTACAAATATGCTTACCGGTATATGGTTTCCCACCTTTATATCTGAAAAGCTTTATGCTGGGGTGTTTTCAAGTAATGGATGGGATCTTGCTGAAATTGAAATTACAGATAAAAACATAAATACCGCTTCTGTTACAATTTTACCACCACCTGCCCCCGTGGCGTCGGATACCAGTCGGTATAAACTTCTTGATACAAGCTTACTGAAAGAGGAAGATTACTCAGAAATTCCAAGCATTTTTCCTAGAGCCTGGTCGCCTTTTTTTCTTTTCAATCAATACAGTTTTTTTCCGGGTTTAACAGCTTCTGGTTTTGATGCCGTAGATAGGCACAGGTACATGCTCGGGCTTGGATATCAGCTTAGTGCGAAAAAACTAGATGGATATTTTACTTACGAAAATAGATCATTTGGGCCAACGTTTTCTTTTTATTCGTGGCTGCTTACAACTCCAACTGGAGGGGGTGATTATTTTAGAGAGTTTTTATTTTCCGGTGGTGTTTCTTATCCGTTTAGATGGACATATTCTTCGCTCGTGCCTTTTTTTTCCGTTGAAAGAAAAACTTACACTATTAATGAAGATGATGTTACGGGTCTGCTCAAGGATGCTCCGAGTATAACAACCGGAGCAAATTTTTCTAACAGTGAGTACTCTAAATTAAGTATCGCGCCTGAGGGTGGAAGAAATACGCGCTTTGGTGTTAGAAAATTTTTCGGAAACTTACCAAGTTTTAAAGTGGCTTTTTCGGATAGAGAATATTTTAAGCTTGGATCTTCACATATAGTACTTAGCCCCATGCTTCAGGGTGTTTGGACAAACAAGTATGTGCGAGGAAATTTAAACCGGAATGTTGTTTTAAGGTCAGGATCTGGATTTTCAGATCTTGTTCCCAGTACGGGCCTCGACTGGATTCGCATCAGGGGTTATTCTGGCAGTATTATTTCCACCAAAGAGGCTTATTTAGCAGCGCTTGATACTCGCATCCCGATTTTAAGATTGTTTCGGGGGTTTGGTACCAATCCTTTGTTTTTACAAAATTTATATGCTGTTGGATTTGTGGAGTCCGGCTTGATATCACAAGGAAGTTTTTCAAATATGCTATCGTTGCCATCGGTTGGAGCGGGCATGCATCTTGATAGTACCGTGTTTATTCAGCTGCCTCTTGTTTGTTTTTTGGAGCTTCATCGTGGGCTTAAAAAATCGTGGGGGGGCGGGAGCGAGCTTCAGTTTGGTATTTCAATAAATGGCGCATTGTTTTGACCTTTTATGCTATTCGGGTTAATTCAAGTTGCACCCATGGTATCCTGCCATGACTTACTTTTCCTGATAAATATAACCCTTTGAAATTACGCTCTTTATATGAGTTGTACC